>CBDUSG010000266.1:0-5358 GCA_965369575.1 uncultured bacterium
GCGACCTCGACCTCGTAATCGCCACAAAGGGATTCACTCACGCGACGGCTGAATTGCTGCCCGCGGCTGCACGCAAAAAAATAGACGGGGCGAGGCTCGATTGCGATATCCATATAGCGGTTCTTTCCGGCGCGAATATCGCGTCGGAGGTGATTCAGGGCGAAATCTGCTCGACACAGCTTGCGGGCGAAAACCGTGAGCGCGTGGCCGAACTGGGAAAACTGTTCGAGAGCCCGCGCTTTATCGTGCACACGTCGACCGATCCTATCGGCACATCGCTGGCTGGCGCCGCAAAAAATCCCTACGCCACGATTTATGCCGCAGCCAAGGCGTTCGGCATGGGCGAGAACTACCTCGGCGCATACATGATGGCGGCCACCCAGGAGATAGTTCGTCTGGGAACCGCGCTCGGCGCCGAACCGGAGACTTTCACCGAAAGCCACGCGTGGTGGCCCGATCTTCACGCCACGGCGATGGCCGGTCGCTCGAGCAAATTCGGAAACCTGCTGGGACAAAAACGTTCCTCCCGAAAGTCGCTCCAGTCTCTGGCCGAAACAAACGAAACCGTCGAGACGTTCGATACTATTGCGAGCCTCAATAAGCTTGCACACCGGGAAGGCGTCAGAATGCCGATCGTGGAATATGGATACCAGATCATCCGCGAAGACGCCGAGCTTACAAAGGACGGTTTCGAAAAAGCGATTCTCCAGCAGCCGAAGAACAACTCCATATCCTAGTGTCGTGTCAACCGTATATTGTCCGGTCTCAGAGTCCCTTCGGCCGAGTCGATAAGCTCATGCAATAGGACCCTCCCTTCTGGCCCCGCTGGCCAGATTGCTCGGTCTGAAAGTCGTCGTCACCACTCAAGGGTCCGATTACGATCGGCAAAAATGGGGAAAATTCGCAAAGTCAATGCTGAAGCTGAGCGAGAAGGTCGGCGCAAAGTTCGCCACCTCCGTGATCGCCGTTTCCCATCACATCAGAGAAAGCGTTTTCGACAAATGCGGAGCGAGAGCGGTATATATTCCGAACGGCGTCGAGATACCCGAAAAACTCCCCCCCGGGCCGTTCCTGCGGAAATGCGGGCTTGAAAAGGACAGATATATCCTCGCTGTTGGAAGACTCGTACCGGAAAAGGGCTTGCACGACCTCCTGGAAGCCTACGCCGGGATAGACACGAGCTGGAAGCTTGCAATCGCGGGCGATGCCGACCATCGGGATGATTACAGCCGGGGCCTGAAAGCGATGGCGGCCGGCATACCGGGCGTGATCATGACAGGCTTCATAAAGGGAGACCCGCTTCGGGAACTCTATTCACACGCCGGCCTGTTCGTGATGCCCTCATATCACGAGGGATTGCCGATCGCCGCACTCGAGGCCATGAGCTACGGCGTACCCACACTTGTCAGCGCCATTCCGGCAAATATGGAATTGGCCCGGGATTGCGAGACATTTCCCCCGAAAGAGCCCAAAAGGCTGGCGGCTGCAATCGAAAGTTTCCTCGAGAATCCCGAAGCGTTTTTCGATGAGAAAACGGCGAACGCAAAAAAGGAAAGACTGCAATCCGAATTCAATTGGGATCGAATCAGCGAGCGCACCCTCAATGTATATGAAGAGCTCCTGAATTGATCCTCGGCATAACCCTTCCCGGGCATAACCTTTCCCGGCCGGTCCCGGCTCCTGACACATCGCGACCCATAGGGCGAAGGAACGACTAAGCGGAATCTGCTTCATGAGTGAATTGCCGTGAAGGCGGGCCGTTGAAAAATCTAGTACTCGCGGCGATACTTCGATGAGAGCACCCCGATCTCCTCGCGATATTTTGCCGCCGTCCTGCGCGCGATGCTCAGGCCTCTCCTGTTGAGGAGTTCGGTGATCTTCTGGTCACTCAACGGTTTGCGCTTATCCTCGTTATCGATGAGCGTGCGTATCATCTCCTTGACGCTTGTCGAGGACGTGGTGTCGCCGTATGCGCTTTCTATACCGGACGAGAAGAAATATTTGAGCTCGAAGATGCCTCGCGGAGTTTCCATGTACTTGTTGGTCGTGACGCGACTGATCGTCGACTCGTGCATGCTTATCCTCTCGGCGATCTCCTTGAGCGTCAGCGGCTTGAGGTGGGTGACGCCCCTCTCGAAGAAATCCTTCTGGACGTCCACTATGTTCTGCGCCACCTTGAGGATCGTCTCCTTGCGCTGCTGGATATTTTTCACCAGCCACTGCGCGGAGCGAAGTTTGTCTCTGATATATTCCTTCGTTTTTGGATTGTCTTTGTATTCCTTGAGAAGCTTTCTATAAAAGGGGCTTATGCGGAGCTTGGGCAGGCCGTCGTCGTTGATATGGACCACGTATTCGTCGTCCACTTTCTTCACAACGACGTCGGGCTGGATATAAATGACCTCGCGGTTGCCGAAGTATCTGCCCGGAATCGGCTCGAGCGACGAGATGACAGCGGCCAGATCCTGGACTTCTTGCACCGATATCTTGAGCGCCTGCGCGATCTTGGGATACTGCTTCTTGGCCAACTGCTCGAGATGGTTCTCCACAATCTTTTTCAGTACGGGCTGATCCTTGTGGGAGGCCTCGATCTGAATCAGCAGGCATTCCCGCAGGTCGCGCGCCCCGATGCCGACCGGCACGAACGTCTGGATTATTTTGAGGACGCGCTCGACCTCATCGGACTCGACCACGAGCTTTTCGGCGCCCTCCTCGACCGACGAAGAGAAATAGCCGCGCTCGTCTATCTCGCTGATTATCCATTCGCCGATCTTGAAATCGATGGGATCGCTCGTGCTGAGCGAGAGCTGCCTCAGCAGGTTCTTCGTCATGGATTCGGCTTCGGCGGCCGTATTCTCGATGAAGCCCCGCTTGCCGTCGTCGGAGCGCACGCTGAAGTCCCGGCCCTCGTACCGGTAATCGTCGTAAGACGCCATCAGGCTCTCGAGCTCGGACTCGATGTTGCGATCGACCTCGCCGTCCTGAGACGCGTCATCGGCTGTCGTCTCGGCAGTCTGCGTTTCTTCGGGCGGGGGTTCGTCGATCCGGGTTTCCTCGTCGGAGGAGGAGCTGTCGGTATCCTGGCTCTGCTCGGGCTCTTCCTCGAGCATGATGTTCTCGGTAAGCTGCTGCTCGATATATTGCTCCAGCTCCAGGGTGGAAAGCTGGAGCATCTCGATCGCCTGCTGCATCTTGGGGGTCAGTATCATCTGCTGTACTGTCCCCAGAATCAGCACCTGATGAAGCGCCATACTATCCTTCTTTCTTCAACTTCTCAAGCTCACTCACTCCGCCATAATTCTACATCAAAGACGGGCTTTTGTCAATTGACATTTCGGTTCATCGACTGGTATACTTCGTGCAGAACTCGTTGATTGCAGCGGCTTTTGTCCGAGTAAAGCGCTTTGGAAAATACTTCAAGCGACACCACCTTCGAAATCCGCGTGCTCGCCAGCGGCAGCGGCGGCAATTCCATCCTTATTTCCTCGAAAAGCGCCAATCTACTCATCGACGCCGGGCTCACCTGCAAAGAGTTGCTGCGAAGGCTTGCCGCCGTCGGAAGCGGACCGAGCGAGATATCCGCCGTCATCGTCACACACGAACATCAGGACCACATTCGGGGCGCGGGAGTGCTCTCGCGCAGACACGGGGTCCCCATCCACATAAACGCCGCTACCCTCGAGGGCGCGCTTCCGCTTGCGGGCGAAATGCCGACGGCCCGCATTTTTGCGACCGGCGACGCTCTGACGGTCGGCGACGTCACGGTGCAGACGTACTCCGTACCCCACGACGCAGCCGATCCCATCGGCCTGAGTATCCGCAACTGCTCGAAACGGGTCGGAGTCGTACTGGATATGGGATATCCCACCGGGCTCGTCAAGGAAAGACTGCGAGGCTCGAACCTGTTGATACTCGAGTTCAACCACGATCCCGAGCTGCTGCGGCAATGCGAGCGGCCGTGGGAAATCAAGCAGCGGATAATGAGCAAGAAGGGGCACATGTCCAACGAGGCGTCGCTCGAACTGCTGTGCGAACTCGTTCATGAGGAGCTACAGGCCATCGTGCTCGCCCACATGAGCCGCGAGGCCAACTCGGCCGAAGCGCTCAATTCGCTTGTGTCGCGCCGCCTGAAGGAACTCGGCCGAAGCGATATAAAGATTTTCGTCGGCTCCCAGGACGAGGTCGGGAGCCCGATCAAGATATGAACGGCAGCGCGGTTCGTCTGCCGCACGCTATGGCTTCGAAACGAAAAAAAGAGGAAGACGCCGCTCGGGCCGGGATCGATTTCGATCTGCCGTTCTCACTCTACCTCTCGTTCGCCGAGGTCGCCGGCATCTGCATCAAGCCCTGCGGAATTGACGGACAGCTGCTACCCGGCGCGGCCGATTTCCCGAACGTCGGCCCGTGCGACGTCATGCGCGAGGGCGGCGCCTTTGCCCGGGCATGCGCCGCCAGCCATGCCGAAGCAGTCGCAATGGCCATCGAGCTGCGCCGCCCGTATATCTCGAACTGTCATATGCGACTGGCCGCGTGGGCCGTTCCGATCCTTCACAACGGCAGGCCGCTGCCCGCCGCCATCTTATGCGGCGGCGTGCTGCTGCGCGAGCCCGACGCCGCGCTGGTGAATCACCTCGAAGCCGTAGCCGCCGACGAGGGCATCGATGCCTCCGAACTCGTGCGCTCGCTGGAATCGGCGCCCGTGCTCTCGAGAGAGCGAATACGCGCCATCGCCGATTTCCTTTTCCAGATGTCAGCCGCCCTCGCTTCCGTCGCCTCTCCGGCTGAGGAGCCGAAAACCGGCCCGCAGCGGGAGATTCCCCTCGACGAACAGTTAATTATTTCACGCGCACCGCGCCGAAAGGAAAGCAAGAAAGCCAGGCTGCAGCGGGCGCGGATGCTGGAGCGACACAATGTCGAGGCCGAAATAGTCCGGTTGCTCCGCGAGCGCAGGCCCGAGGCCGCACTCAGGACGCTCACCGAGCTGCTGAGAGACGAAAGCGCGAGCGCCTCGCGTGCGCGGGGCCCTGCAAACCTTACCGCCGCCGAGACGTTCACGCGCCTGTTCAGGATGCTGGCCGGAGGAGAGCGCATCCCTCGCGGGATATACGACAAGCAGTCGCTGCTGATCGCCGAGGCGCTCTCGCAAAAGAACTCGGGCGCCGCGCCCGGCGCGCTCGAGCGCTCATGTCGCGCTTTCGTGTCGATCGCCGAAGAGCTGACCGGCCGGCCGCGCCCCAGGCGGGTCAAGGCCATCCAGCGGCATATCGAGAAAAACCTTTCCAAAAAGATCACGCTCGGGACCATCGGCAAGAAGTTCGGCCTGAAGGAAAAAGCGCTTGATTCGCTCATGCGCAAGCATTG
>CBDUSG010000267.1:0-5350 GCA_965369575.1 uncultured bacterium
TGCGTGGCTGCGCCTTGCCTTGGACAACTTGCGGGACTCTGAGACCGACAATACATGGTTGACACGACACTAGAGTATCTCCTCGATCCTGGCTATTATGTTGGCCTTGGTCTCGACGCCCACGATCTTAGCCGCTTCTTTGCCGTCCTTAAAGAAGATCATCGTTGGGATGGCCTGTATTTTGTATTTTGTGGGGGTCTGCGTGTTGTCGTCGACGTTGAGTTTTGCGATGAGGGCTTTGCCGTCCCATTCCTCGGCTAGTTCGTCGAGCACGGGCGCCACCATTCGGCAAGGGCCGCACCACTCGGCCCAAAAATCGACGATTACCGGGATAGGGCTTTTCAGCACCTTTTCGTCGAATTCGGCGTCGGTTAGCTGAATTATCTTTTCGCTGGCCATCAGTGCCTCCTTTTTGACGTTTTCCCCCCGAGGTGTCTCTCTTCTACTCGAGGGCTATTCGGGCGAACCGCCGCTTGCCCGCCTGCAGGACGTCGCCGTCTTTCACGCATACGTCGTAATCATCGCCGGTCACTTCTTCCTGGTTTATGCGAACGCCTCCCTGCTGAATCAGCCGGCGCGCCTCGCCGTTTGAGCCTGCGAAACCGGCTTTAACGAGCATTTTTACGATCCACACTTTTCCGTCGCTCATTTCCGACGGCTCGATCACGAGTCGTGCCATCTCGTCCGGCAACTCCTTGCGAGCAAACACTTTATCGAACTGCCGCTCGGCGGCTTCGGCCTCGGACTCGCTGTGGTAGAGCGCGACGATCTCGCGCGCCAGGCGCTGCTTGACCTGTTTCGGGTGGAGCGCGCCCGAGTCGACACCCGCTTTCAGCCGCTCGATTTCGGCCGCCGTCACGTCTGTCGCCAGCTCGAAATATTTCCACATGAGTCCATCGACGATCGACATGGTTTTGCCGTATATCTCGTCGGGCGGCTCGTTTATGCCGATGTGGTTGCCGATGCTCTTGCTCATTTTCTGCACGCCGTCGATCCCCTCGAGTATCGGCATGGTGAGGATCACCTGAGGTTCCTGCCCGTATTCGCGCTGGATCGTTCTGCCGACAAGCAGGTTGAATTTTTGATCGGTTCCGCCGAGTTCGACGTCGGCCTCGAGCGCGACCGAGTCGTATCCTTGAACCAGCGGGTACAGCAGTTCGAGAACGCTTATGGGCTGGTTTGCGGCCATCCGATTGGAGAAGTCGTCGCGCTCCAGGAGCCGGGCGACGGTGTAACGCGAGGCGAGCGCGATCACGTCCTCGAACCTCATCTCGTCGCACCATCTGCTGTTGAAATCGATGCGGGTCTTTTCGGGATCGAGTATCTTGTATATCTGTTCCTGGTATGTCTTTGCGTTTTTGGCGACCTGCTCGCGCGAAAGCTGCTTGCGGGTCGAGGTCTTGCCCGATGGATCGCCGATCAGGCCCGTGAAATCGCCGATCAGGAAAATGATTTCGTGGCCGAGGCTCTGAAAATGCTTCATTTTTCTCAGAACAACCGCGCTGCCGATGTGAAGGTCCGGCGCGGTCGGGTCGAATCCCGCCTTGATCCTGAGCGGCTTGCCGGTTTCCTCGGACCGCCGCAGTTTCCGAAGGAGTTCTTCCTCCGAGATGATCTCGGCGACGCCGCGCTTAATGAATTCGAGTTGATCTTCTGGAGTCACCGAAGCCTCTCCGTTTTTGCGCCCACAGTGCCGATTTTGTGCCCAATCGCGGTTATTATAGCACTGCCTCGCAGACTATTGCAAGCGCGGATGCCGAAGTTTTCGGAGCCGCGGGTTCTCTCTGAAAAATAAAGAATCCGCCTGAAACAGAGGCGGATTCCCCGTCGCTCTTTGTTCGGCGGCCAGCGGCCGCGCCCGATGGATTTTGTGCTTCCCGTCGGCGCAGGCCTATTTCTTCGCGGTGGCCGCGAGTTTCTGCTCCATTTGAGCGCGCAGTGCAGGGTCGGCGGCGATCTTGTCCATGATTTTCGTGCGCACCGTATCATAGCCCAGCATCTTGCGGACGACCGGCAGTCTTGCCGGCTCGCTCTGCACCACGGCTTTCACGACGCACATCCGGCTCTTTTCGTTGTCATCCAGCAATTTCTGAAAAGTCGTGGTGTCGCACACGAACATCTCCGCCTGCCCCTCGTTCCACACGTGGATCTCCATCTCCTCGGCCTGCGCCCGGTTATTCGCAAAGACGAGATAGCCCGCGACCAGCACGACGGCGCCGACGGCAATCAGGATAAAAGAATTGAAAATCTTCATTTCTCCTCTCCTTTTCTACGGTTCGACCCACATCTCACGGCGCTTTCCCTTTTCATGACTCTAGCACTTGTAATCTCGGAAAGCAACTCCGGAACGGGCAACCGAGGTCTCGGGTCGCCGGGCGCCAGGCTCCGGATGGCGAAGGCGGAAGCGCACATCCCATTGTTCGCCGGCTTTTGCAATGGCGTCGTTTCGGCCGAGGGAAGATGAGGGAAAAACTTGATTTCTGGCATAATCCCTTGTAGAATTCTCTTTAATAAAGGTTTTCGGCCGGACTTCATGGAAGCGCGGGAACCCGGCGATTCGCGCGACGCTGCCCGAAAGCCCGAGGGCCGGCGGCGTCGGAAATGGATCGGCGAGATAGTCGAACGTTCTGAGGAAAAATTTTTCTCATAAATTCTGGCCTTCAAATAGGAACTGTTACATAATCTGAATAGCTCCATAACGCTCCGAGCGTCGAAATCGGCAGTCCAATTGAAAGGATGTGGCACGAAAAGCGAAGGGAGGATTGATGATGAGGACTTTGGGAGTTCTTTTGGCGGCGATCGCGCTTGTCACGGTGGCGCCGGCGGTGTGCCTTGCGGTTGAAGTGGCCGAGGCGGTCATGTGCCGGGACGTGCAGGACCGCGAGCCTGTGGATGCGGGCGATTCGTTCTCCTCGGACATCGGTAAGGTGTGGTGCTGGTCAAAGATCAAAGACGGCAAGGGCACGACGATCAAGCACGTCTACTATCACGAGGGCGACGAAAAGGCGGCCGTCGAGCTGGCGATACGTTCGCCGCTGTGGCGCACTTATTCTTCCAAGCGGGTCCTGCCCAGTTGGACGGGACAGTGGCGTGTCGATATCGTCGGCGAGGACGGTGAGATACTCAAGTCGCTCGAGTTCACGATCGTCGAGTAGGTACCCCCCGGAAAAAAAGGCGTCGAGCCTACTTCTGCCTTGCCTTGGGATACAGAGGCGACATGTTCCTCAGCGTTGCGACGACTTCGCAGAGCGCGTCGAGGCAGCGGTCAATGTCGGCCTCGGTGTTGTCCCGCCCGAATGTGATCACCAGCGTTCCCTGCGCGTCGGCCCAGTCGAGCCCGATCGACGACAGCACGTGAGAGGCCCGAAGCGAGCCCGATGCGCACGCCGACCTGGTGGAAGCAAGGATATTCTCCTCGTCCAGCATCAGCACGATGCTCTCTCCTTCTATGTAGGCAATGGACACGGATACGAGGTTGGGCAGCGAAAATTCCGGATGGCCATTGATGCGAATATCTTCGATCTTTTCCTTCAGCCCTTCAATCAGCTTTTGTTTCAGGCCGGCCGAGTGTTTCGCGCGGAATTCCATTTCCTTTGAGGCCAGCTCTGCGGCTGCGCCCATGCCGATAATGCCGATCAGGTTCTCCGTACCCGCCCGCCTGTTGTTCTCCTGCGCTCCGCCGTCGAGAAGCGGCCACAGGCTCGTTCCTTTGCGGACATAGAGTCCGCCGACACCCGACGGCCCGCAGAACTGGTTGGCGGCAAAGCTCAGCAGGTCGACCCCCAGCTCCTGCACGTCGATAGGCACGACTCCCGTCGATGCGACGGCGTCTGTATGGAACGTCACCTTTTTCTCGTGCGCGATCCGGGCGATTTCCTTTATGGGCTGGATTGTGCCGACCTCATTGTTGCCGTGCATGATCGAAATCAGAACCGTTTCATCCGTGACGGCGGCGGCGACATCGTCCGGATTCACGCGGCCGTATTTATCCACGGAAACCGAAGTCATATCGTATCCGGACATCTTCAGCCGCCTGAGCGTTTTCAGGACCGCATTGTGCTCGACGTTGGAGGTAACGATGTGCTTTTTTCCCTTACCGGCCCCGGCGGCAGCCACCCCCTTGATAGCGTGGTTGATCGATTCGGTCCCGCCGGACGTGAAGACGATCTCCTTGGGCGAGGCGGCGTTGATCAGGCCCGCAACCGCCTCGCGCGCGCGATCCAGCGCCTCGGCGGCCTCATCGCCGAGCGTGTGCGGACTCGAGGGATTGCCGCAAATCTTCTTTATGGCCGCGATCATGGCCTCCTGCACCTCGGGCCGAAGCGGATTGGCCGAGATGTGATCCAGGTTGATAATGCTCATATCGAAGGCTCCCTGTGACGTTGCTGATGTCTGCTTGCGGGACCAGGCGCCATATTGATTGCCGTGAGAGCGCCTCGAATGTCACAATTAGACGCTAGTGCTCCTGATCGACCTCCTGGCCGCAGCTGGAGCAGAAATCCATCTTGCCGACAAGCTCGGCGTCACAGTATGGGCACTGGCATTCGCCGCCTCGCACATGCTCGTGCATGTCCTCTCCGGGCGACTTTACGCCGGGCGTTCCGGCTCTGCTGTCCTCGTAATTCTTAATCGCGAGATGCAGCGCGTCGGCGCCGAGGTTCGAGCAGTGAAGCTTGTTTTTCGGCAGCCCGTCGAGCGCCTCGGCCACGGATTTGTTGGTTATACCCTTCGCCTCCTCGATGGTCTTTGTCTTGGCCATCTCGGTGAGCATGCTGGAGACGGCGATGGCCGCGCCGCAGCCGAACGTCAGAAACTTTATGTCCTCGATGCGCTCGTCGACGACCCGGATGGTTATCGTCATCATATCGCCGCAGATGGGGTTGCCGACCTCACCGATTCCATCCGGTTCCTTTATCTCACCCACATTGCGCGGATTCTTGAAATGGTCCTTTACCGTTTCCGAGTACATTTATGACACCTCCGATTCGCGTTCATCCGTTTCTAGAATAATACCCATTACACCGGCAGATGTAAAGGCGTTGGAAAAGAAGTCTTGGCATTCTTATTGCCTTCCTATTACGTATCAGACGAACAGGAACCTGGGAAAGGACAGGCGGAGAGACGAGGGGCCGCGGGAATGCAAATCTCTGAAAATACTAGCGCTTACGCCCGAATCCCGGGTATGAATTACCTTTGTATCGCGCGCGAGCGCAACCGGCCCGGCCGGTCTCCTCGAGGGATTTTCTGCCTAATTATTGGGCAGCATGCGTGTTGAATGAGCAGTTAAGGTTGAAAAAGTTGCGGAAGCTAATGATCCCGATGTCGTCCGGATGGGTCCCGGACGGACACG
>CBDUSG010000268.1:0-5342 GCA_965369575.1 uncultured bacterium
GAGGCCTTAAATCGAGGCCAGGACCTTGTAGGAAATGAACAGGGTCACGAGGGCATACGTCACCTTTATGTAATTGCCGGGCAGATCCTGGTTCAGCCTCGCTCCCAACTGTCCGCCGACGGCGGAGCCGGGAATGAGCGCCAGTAACACCATGACAATAGCTTTGAAGGAGAAGTGGTCATTGACGAGTCCCTCGATCAACAGCAACCCGCCTCCGAGAAAAGACACGAAGATCACCGTGACGAGCGTGTTAGCGATGCATGTTCTCATGGGGGCCTTGAGCAGATACCGTTGCAAGGGTGTGCCTATGACGCCGCCGGTGATTCCGAGCACCGAGCTGAACACGCCCATCGGCAGCCCCGCCCACACGAGCACGGACCGGTCCCCGGGTTCCGCATCACCGTTACCACTCGGGCCGCTTTTCTTCGCGTTCCGCTTGTCGGCGTAAATCTGGTAGAAAGAATCCAGGGCGGCGTAGGCGAGGAACAGGCCCAGGATGAATTCGAGCACATGTCGGTCGAGCGTCATGCTCACGCCGATGCCGATGATGGCTCCAACAATGGCTGAAGGAATCAAGTATTTAAGCGCGGACGTGTCCGCTCGTCCTTCCTCGACGTATCGATGGGAAGAGGACAGACTCATAAACCCGCACGAGATCAATGAAACGACCTTCGCCAGATATATCTCAAACCCGAACAGGACGATGAGCAGCGAGACTTTCAAGACCCCCCCCCCGCAGCCGATCATGCCGCTGAGCGTCCCGGCGAGCAGGCCGAGGGCCATGAGGGCCAAAAAGTCGGCGACGGACAGCCTGTAATTGTATACGGAGCGGAATGCGGGGGCGGCTGCGTTGGCCGCCCTGAAGTCCAGCTTGACTTTCGTCGAGTATACGACGCCGTCGCGCGTATAGATGACCTGAACCATATCCCTGAAGTTTTTTTCCCGGAGCACGCCCCGTATGTCGCTTGGCTCGTATATGGGCAGGCCGTCGATGTTCAGCAAGATGTCGCCCCGCTTCAAACCGGCATCGCCGGCCGGCGAATGATCGAGAACGTGGTTAACCAGGACGCCGCCCTTTTCGCCGGCGCCGAAGTGTGTCCTGATCGTCTGGTTGACGGGGATGATTTCGGCTCCGAGCCACAGCGTGTGAAACCGGGAGATACCGCGAAAGTAAATGGCGAGCAGGATCAGCGTTCCCAGCAGTATCTTCAGCGTCAGATAGACTCCTCCGATTTGCAGAAGTTTTTTGGAGCGCGGTTTCATTTTTGCGCGCTCCTCCGGTTGAACGGCCATGAGAACCTCTTCCAGAATTCGGGCGCCCATGCCGGGTCGGGCTCCGAATTCAGGTACACGACCGCTTCCTGCATTTCGGGGTAGTTCCGCATGAGGCAGTTTTGGACTTCCTGCGCGATTCTGTCTGCTTCAAAAAGGGTCAGCCTTGGCGACACCTCGATCCCCAGGTCCGCCCATATCTTCTGTCCTATGCTGCGGGTTCTCAAAAAGGCCACGTTTCTTACGCCCGGGACCGCGCCGACGAGGTTGCGCATCCGCGCCCGTCTCCCCTTTTCGATCGAGCCGTCCATCAGGCCGGTACCCGCTTCTCTCAATATTTCCCAGCCCATCCGTCCGATAAGCAGCGAGACGACGATCGCCGCCACGGGATCCAGGATTGGAAAGCCAGCCAACGCGCCCACGATACCCACGAGGCTTGCGATCGAGGAAAAAGCGTCGGCCCTGTTCTCTTTCGCATTGGCGGTAATGACCGGACTGTTTAGCTCTCTTCCGACGCAAAGGCCGTAGTTCGAGATGGCGATGTTCACCATGATCGAAACGACTGCGGGGCCGATGGCCAGGAAGTTCGGCGCGCTCAGGTTGCCGACGACGATGCTCCTGATAGACTTCACCATAATGATGACGGCCAGCGCCAGCAGCATCATGCTGAACACGGACGCCGCAATGAATTCCACCTTCCCATGGCCGTAGGGATGACCCTTGTCGCTCGGTCTTTGAGACAGTTTTAGAGTGAAGATAGTCACGATGGCGGTCAGCGCGTCGGAAAGCGAATGGAATCCGTCGGCCACAAGCGCATGGCTGCCCGCGATAACTCCGACGCCGATCTTAAAAGCGGCATTGAACAGGTTGCTGAAGAAGGAAATCCACCCGTAGTTTCTTCCGCAGAAAGTTTTGCACTCGGTCTTCTTCATGCTTCAATGCCTGCCGCTTCTTCGCCGTGATAGGGGTGGTAGTGAATCTGGACGCTTTCAACTCCGGAAGCACCGCGCCGGACAGCCTCTCTCAGCGCCCGCGCCGTCGCGTTGCAGTCTCCGATCTTCAGGCGTCCATCGAGCAGAACTTCAATGTCAAGGCTCATACCGCGGCCCGAATGCTTGCCTTTGATATCTGTGACCTCTTTCACGTTCGGGTTCTGCGCCACGATGTGGTGAATCGCTTCGGCATATTCTACATCTATGGAAGCATCCATCAGGTTGTTGATGGAGCGGTGCATCATTTTCGAGCATTCATACAAGACATGTACGGCCTCCAGGATTGCGATGATCGCGTCAACCTCGCGGAATCCCACTTCCGCGGCCAGGATCGCGACGACAACGGCGATGTTCGAGATAGAATCGAGCTTTACGTGCCTGGCGTGGGCGGCCATGGCCGAGCTGCTTGTCTGATTGCTCGCGCAGACCAAAAGCCTGTAAACGATCTGGCTCAGGCACAGGCAGGCGAGCGACGCCCACAGCCCTATCCAGTGCAGGGGCTGCAGATCGACGCGAAACAGGCTGAAGGCGGAAACCATGATAACCGCGACGGTGCCCAGGAGGATGATCAAGCTGATGATCAGGCTGACAATGTGCTCGATCTTGCCGTGGCCGTAAGGATGCTCGATGTCGGGCGGCTTGTTGGAAATCCGCTGGCTCACGATCAACAGAAAACCCGACACGACGTCGGTAAGCGAGTATAGGGCCGAGCCCAGCATCGCCTTGCTTCCGCTCGCCAGCCCTATAACTACTTTGAAGATCGCGATAAAAATGCATTCAAAGAAGCATATCCATACCGTCGTCTTTGCGCAACGGTCGCATTTGTCATTTTGGGCTTTCGTCATCCACGTTCATTTCGTTGGGCCGCGAACTCGGGCTTTTCGACGGCGTCGGCAGGCGCATGCCGGGGCCGGCCGCATTCGGAGAGGCGTTGTCGCGCGCTGTATCGTCGCCGAAATAGGAGGAGAAAAATTCGATCGAATTTACGGATTCCGCTTCCGCATCCTGGAACGAGAAGGGCTCGCGCTGGATCACTCCGAAGAGTTCGGCGTAAACGTTGCTCGGAAAAGTGGTGCAAAACGCGTTCAGCCTCCTGACGCTCTCAATGTATTCGCCCCTTGCCTGTGCGATCCTGTTTTCGGTCTCTGTCCAGTCTTTCATCAGCTTCTCGAAAGACTGCGTTGCTTTCAGCTCGGGGTATTCCTCGGCGATCGCCATAAGCGACGACATCAGGTCGGAGAGCGGAAGCGCGGCGGCGCCCGGAGCCCTCCTTTTCAGGTCGGTCAGATGACTTCGCATTTCCGACACGTGCTCGTACAGGCGTTTTTCGTGCGAGCGGTATTCGGCGGAAATGATCAGCAGGTTCGGCAAAAGGTTTGCCCGGCGCTTGAGTTCAATGTCCACGAGCGATTCGTTTTTCTCTATCTCGACGAGAACTATCGAGAATCGGTTGTAGTAGTAAATACCCGCCACGACGGTGTAAAGCCAAAAGCCGCCGAGGATCAGGAAAACCAGGATTTTAACTCTGGAGGAGACGTCCGGCTTTACCGATCTCAAAAGGCCTTTCCAGAGATGCCATTTCCCGTTGCCGTTCCTCCTTTTGGCCATCGAGCCATCGGCAAGGAGTTCTGGGTAACCCTCCTTATGAATGCGGCGTATGGCTTCCTTCAACTCGCTGCGCATCTTTTCACTCCCCTTCTCTCCTGATTTTCGGTTTGCGTCGCCATGCAGGCGCCGCCAACACGGCGCCCGCTCTCGTCATGAGGTCTTGGTTCTCTCGAGTTCTATGGCCTTCTTGAAGTTTAATAGGGCCTCATCCTTGTTTCCGCTCGACTCATATGCAAACCCGAGGCTGTAATAATATTCGACACACCTGGGATTCATGTCGATTACGATCTGCAAAAACTTGATCGCATCTTGCTGCGAACCGAGCTTGTCGTGGGTCAGCCCGATGAGATAGTTGAGCTTTTCGTTTTCCGGTGAAAGCTTGTGCCCCTTTTTCAGAAACTTCAGGGCGGACTTGTATTCTTCGCGGTGATAGTATGCTTCTCCCAGGGCCTGGCAGATCTCGACTGAATCAGGAGCCAATTCAAGGGCCTTGCCCAGGCTCTGGCACGCTTTCTCATATTCCCCGGATGTCAAATAAAACTCGCCGAGCTTGAGCTGAGCCATAGGATTTTCCGGGTCCGTTCTAACGGCCAGCTTGAGCGCATCGAGCGACTTTGATCTTCGCCCTTTCTTGAAGTTGGCTTTTGCGACCTGGTCGAGAATCTGGGCGCGCTCGTTGGAAGATATCGAAAACAGCCTCCTGTAGCCGTGCACTAGGCTGCCCGCTATCTTGCCGGAAACAAGCAAAGCCGAGTGCATCAACAGCGACGCCCGCTGCCCGACAGGCATTATTGTTCGGGCGGCCGCGGCCGTTATTTCGTCTGCGGCCGGCTGCTCGGGGTCGTAGTGTTCCCTGCACAGATTCTGCTTGACGGCCTCATTTTTACATCCTTTTACGATGCATTTCATTGGATCTCCTCCATCGGCTTTCCGCTGTGAGACGACGGTTAGCCAAAAAAAACTCATCGACGCTGCCAGTTGTACCAGGGACTGAGCAGCTTGTAATTTCTCAAGCCGAATTGCGCGTCAACGTTCGGCCTGGTCATTTGTTGCAGGTCCTGTTGGCGAAACAGCTCGACCTGCATATGGATGGGCGCACCGGGTTCGGCCCGATACACCACGATACCGGCTGAGCTGAGTTCCTCAAACAGGTGAGGCCCTATGTTTCTGGTGACGATCGCCTCTATGCTATAGTTCTTGAAAAGCCTGGCTGTGTCGCGGTCGATCTCATTTCGGACGCGGACCAGGCGATTGCGTATGAATCGCCCCTTTTCTTTGTCTACCCTGTGGATATAGAAATAGGGCGACCTCCCGAGTTCGGCCGAGACCCGGCTGCCTGCATCGGGTTCGTTTGCCGGAATGAGCACGTGATATTGCCGTGACACAAGGCTGATCCCGGAGGCCGAGGCGCATACCAGCAGGACCAAAGCGACCGCGAACCCCACGCTCAAATAGTTTTTTGCCGCATCC
>CBDUSG010000269.1:0-5335 GCA_965369575.1 uncultured bacterium
TTTCGGCTTCGACGACGCGATATATTCCTCGTGTCGCCTGCTCGAGATTCTCTCGAGGACCGATGTGCCTCTGAGCGAGATGCTGAACGACCTTCCGAAGATGTACTCGACTCCGGAAATACGGATGGAGTGCCCCGAGGAGATCAAGTTCGGGGCAGTCAAGGAGATCACGGAATACTTCAAGAGCGGCGGCTACGACGTGGTCGACGTCGACGGCGCGCGCGTCACGTTCGACGACGGCTGGGGACTGGTCAGAGCCTCGAACACCCAGCCGGTGCTGGTCCTGAGATTCGAGGCGACGAGTGAAAAGCGCCGCGACGAAATCAGGAGCCTGATAGAAGACAGGCTCGGCAAGGTGCTTGAGAAAAATCGATCGTGAGCACGGTTCCCGCCGCCGGCACCGGAGGCGGTCCGGCGCGTCGAAGATTGTTTCAGATACTTTCTGAGTCCGCGAAAGCGAGAGGGAAAGCGACTCGAACCCAGGGAGAGGAGAAGAAATGTTTAAGACCAGAATAACCGAGATGCTCGGAATAGAATATCCCATTATTTCGGGCGGAATGCAGTGGCTCAGCAAGGCCGAGCTTGCCTCGGCGGTTTCCGAAGCGGGGGGGCTCGGCCTGATCACGGCAGGCTCATTCCCCGATCCCGAGGAACTGCGCGACGAGATCAAAAAGACGCGCACACTGACGCAGAAACCCTTCGGCGTGAATATCTCCATGCTTCCGATCCTGATGGAGGGCGACATCACCAAGAGGTACGTCGATGTAGTCGTCAGTGAAAAGGTACCGGTCGTCGAAACGTCCGGGCGCAGCCCCGAATCGCTGGTGCCCGCGCTCAAGGAGGGCGGCGTTAAGATCATTCATAAGGTGCCGGCCGTGCGCTTTGCCCGCAAGGCCGAATCGGTGGGCGCCGACGCGGTCACGATCGTCGGCTTCGAGTGCGGCGGACACCCCGGCATGGACGACGTTACCTCGATGATCCTGATCCCGCGCGCGGTCGAAAGCGTCGACATACCCGTCGTGGCCGGCGGCGGCATCGCCGATGCCCGCGGATTCACGGCGGCGCTGGCCCTCGGGGCCGAGGCCGTCGTCATGGGCACGCGTTTTCTCGCGACCAAGGAGTGTCCCGCGCACCCCAACTTCAAGGAATGGCTCGTCGAGGCGCAGGAGACCGACACAATGATGATCGAGCGCTCGATCCGCAACGCCGTGCGCGTCATGAGGAACGAGACGGCCGAGAAAGTGCTCGAGATGGAGCAGAAAGGTGCGACCCTCGACGAATTGATCGTGTTCATCAGCGGCAAAGTCGGCAAAGAGGCGTGGATGAGCGGCGATCTTGACGGCGCCACAATCGCCTGCGGGCAGAACATCGGACTCATTCACGAGGTGAAAACGGTCAAGGAAGTCATCGACGAAATCGTGAACGGCGCCCGCGAGATCGCGGGAAGGCTGAACGGGATAGTTCAATAGCGCACCGCGGCGCGCCTTTAGAGGATCCCGGGAAAAGCCGTCTGGAACATGGAGTCCGGAGAAAAAACCGAATTCGGTCTTTATCCGCTCGTCCTCGACCCTATCTTCAAACACCGGATATGGGGCGGGCGAAGGCTGGCCGAGCTGCTCGGGAAAAAGCTTCCGGCGGGCGAGCCCATCGGCGAATCGTGGGAGTCGTCTTGCCGGGCAGGAGACAACAGCAGAATCGCAAACGGTGCACTGGCGGGCTCCACGATCGCCGATGCGCTCGAGACTCATCGCGAAGCGCTGCTTGGACCCGCCCTGAGCAGGCGCAAACGATTCCCGCTGCTCAACAAATTCGTCGACGCCCACGACCTGCTGTCCGTGCAGGTGCACCCCGACGAAAGGGTCGCCGCCCAATTCGCCGGGGCCGAGGCCAAGACCGAGGCGTGGTACGTCATCCACGCAGACCCGGGCGCGTCGCTTGTCAAGGGATTGCGACCCGGTGTCACGAAGGAATCGTTCGCAGACGCCGTGCGCAACGACACCGTTCCCGCCTTGCTCAACTCCGTCCCCGTGTCGGCGGGTGACATGGTCTACGTGCCGGCGGGCTGCGTCCACGCGATGGGGGGTGGTCTTGTCGTGTGCGAGATCCAGGAAAATTCCGACACGACGTATAGGGTGTACGATTGGGCAAGGGTGGACGCCGACGGAAAGCCGAGGCAGCTCCACGTCGAGCAGGCCATGCAGGCCATCAACTTCGAAGATCGCTCGCCCGACAAGGTTGCTCCGATAGAGGTGGCCGAAGGCCGCAACACGCGGACATATTTGATAGCATGCCCGCATTTCGCCATGCAGAAGCTCGCGCTGAAAGAGCCTTCGATCGAGTCGACCGGCGGCCGAAGATTCGAATCGCTGATGGTGCTGGACGGGAGCGCGGCCATCCGGACGCGCGACGGCGGCGAGACGCGCATCTTTGCCGGAGATTCGGCGCTCATTCCGGCCTGCCTGGGCGATTACACCATTGCGCCTTCAGGCGGCGTTAAAATCCTGAGGGTTTTCGTGCCTGACATTGAGACTGAAATAGTTCATAAACTCGCGTCCCAAGGCATAACCGAAGAGGCGGTCGGCGCGATCGTGTTTGAGTGAGGGCGCTCCAATTTCTCTTTTTGAATCAATGATCCTGGGGGTAGTGCAGGGCGCGACCGAATTCCTGCCTATCAGCAGCTCCGGACATCTGGTCATATTGCAAACGCTTTTTGGCGCCGAGCCCGGGCTGCTTTTCGATGTGATGCTGCACGTCGGCACGCTCGCCGCGATCATCATAGTTTTCAGGAAGGACCTCGCGCGGCTGGCCCGGGCGGGAGCGGATGCCCGGTCGGACAGGTGGATGCTCTCGGCAATTGCGGCCGGGTGCGTTCCGACGGCATTGATAGGTGTGGCATTCTCGGAACAGTTCGAGCGAATGTTCACATCCATGACGGCGGCAGGGATCGGCCTCATGGCGACGGGGCTGATCCTTATGTGCACCGCGTGGCGAAATAAATGGCTTTCAGACGACGGCGGCCGTTCGTATGAGAGAATCAACATCGGTCAGGCGCTCCTGATAGGCACCGCGCAGGGCCTCGCCATCATTCCCGGCGTTTCGCGTTCGGGCGCAACGATTGCGGTTGCGCTCCTGCTGGGGGTGGAAAGAGAGTTGGCGGCGCGATTTTCTTTCCTGCTGGCCGTACCGGCAATCCTGGGCGCGCTTGCCTTCGAGCTGAAAGACTATAGGTCCGCCGCGAGCCCGGGCGGCGCCGGCGCGGCCGCAATGCTGCTTGGCCCGCTTGTCGCAGCGGTCGTGGGCGTGTTCGCTCTCAAACTTCTGCTGGAGATCGTCAGGAAGGGCAGGATCTCACTGTTCGCATATTACTGCTGGGCGCTGGGACTGCTTGCTATCGGATATGGAATCTTCAAGGGCTGAAATGACGGCGGAATCGTCCGCTTCGACCGAGGGGCCGAAAAAAAAATACGGCTGGAAATTCCGGCTCCTGCTGGCGGTGGGGCCGAGGCTGTTCTATCTCCTGTCGAACGCGATATATCGCACGTGCAGGATCGATGTCATCGGCAAGGAACACGAGGATCAGCTCCTGCGCGAGGGCAAACCCAGCCTGTTTGTCTCATGGCACCAAGGATTGTTATACTATGTCTATCATTTTCGCAACCGTGACGGAATCGTCATGGTAAGCCGAAGCAAGGACGGCGAGATCATCGCCAGAGTGCTGAAGCTCTTCGGTTTTCAAAGCGCGAGGGGCTCGAGTTCGCGGGGCGGAAAAGAGGCGCTCGACGTGATGATCGAAACGATCAATCGCACACGATGCAGCGGCGGGATCGTCGCCGACGCGCCGCGCGGACCGTTCGGGGTCGCCAAGATCGGCATAGTAAAACTCGCAAAAGAGACCGGACTGCCGTTGATCCCGGTGATGTGGTGGGCGAAGAGAAAGATCATGTTCGGCAGTTGGGATAAAACGATCCTGCCGCTGCCGTTCACGCGAATTGTGTTCTATTATGAGCCGCCCATATATGTTCCCGCCGATACGCCGAGGGAGCAGATGGAAAAGATTCGAGCCGATCTTACGGATCAGCTGAACAGAATGCACAGGCGCGCACGCGAACACTTCAAGAAGCGCTGACCAAGGGTCGAGGGCGCACGCGCGGCGCCGATAGGCATTTTGTTTCTGGACGGAAAAAATAGTAAGATGTCATATGTAACACACAGGTTAAGGGTCATCTGCCATGAATGCAGAGAGATGCGCCGGAGTTTCGGCGCCCACACGAGGGGGGGCGAATGATGGCTAGCGGCGACGCTCCGCTTTACGCGCTGATAATGGCCGGAGGTTCCGGCACGAGGCTGTGGCCCCGGAGCAGAAAGAAAAAGCCCAAGCAACTTCTCGACATCGTCAGCAGCAGGACGATGATACAGGAAACCGTCGACAGGCTGGACGATCTGGTCGACCACGACCGCATCATCGTCGTCGTCGGCGAAAGTTATGCGCGGGAGATAGACAAGCAGCTCGCGCTGGTTCCCACCGAGAACATCCTCACCGAGCCCGAGGGAAAGAATACCGCGCCCTGCATCGGGCTGGCCGCCGTACACATCAGGGCTAGGGAAAAGAACGCCCTCATGTTGGTCCTGCCCTCAGACCATCTCATCAAGAATGCCACGCGCTTTCGCAAGACGCTCAAGGCGGCGGCGGCGGTCGCGCAAAAGGCGAAGACCCTCGTTACGATAGGCATCGAGCCGACCTTTCCCGAGACGGGCTATGGATACATCCGGATCGGAAAGAAGATAGAGACGGTACGGGGCGAGGACGTGCATAAAGTCGTCGCCTTCACCGAAAAGCCCACACAGGCGGTCGCGAAGAAATTCCTCAAATCGGGCGACTACATGTGGAACAGCGGCATGTTCGTCTGGCCGGCGGAAACGATTCTCGATCAGATAAAAAAGCATCTGCCGGATCTCCACAAGGGGCTGATGAAGATAGGGGCATCTCTCGGGAAAGACGGCGAGAAGAAAGTTCTCGACAAGGTGTACCGCTCTCTTGAGGCGGAATCCATAGACTTCGGCGTCATGGAGAAGGCCGAGGACGTAATGCTCCTCAAGGGAAATTTCGGATGGAACGACATCGGCAGCTGGGCCGCGATGGAACAGTTGTGGCCGAAGGACAAGAACGGAAACTTCCTCGATGCAGAAGTCATTTCCATCGAGTCTTCCGGCAACATCATCCACAGCACGAAAAAGCTCGTCGCGGTCATCGGCCTGACGGATATCGTCATCATCGAGACAGAGGACGCGCTGCTCGTGTGCGCCAAAGACCGCGCGCCCGACGTGCGCCGGGCAG
>CBDUSG010000270.1:0-5314 GCA_965369575.1 uncultured bacterium
TCGTCGGCGGCGCAGTCATATATCTTCGGAAGAGGAATATCGCGGCAGGCGAACAGAAGGCACATGCCCACATCATCGAGGAAATCGGCTGTCTGCTCGAGTGTCGTCAGGCGAGCGCGCGGCCCCAGGCGCCACTTTCGATGCCTGTATTCGTCTAATTTCTTCTTGGAAAGCAGTTTTTCCATGAGAGCGGCGAGTCGCCGCGGACATGAGATGCTGCGCATCTCTATTCCTGACGGGCATTGACGGCTGAATCCGTCTGTGTGCCAGTAGGCGCTTCTCGTATCGGTCTGTGGAAAAAACGTTGTTTAATAATCGGGCTTACCGATTCAGTTTCAGCAAGGACCGGTTCCATGCAACTAACACATAGACGAAGAGAGATGCGAAGCATCTCATGGAGGGGTGTGGGGGGCGCCTCGCCCCCCACAGGGGCTCTGGCCGACTCTGAGGCCGACAATATACGGTTGACACAACACTAGAGCGGAGTACGCCCGATGAAATCGAGGATGTGGCGCGCGAGTTCCTCGCCCTTTTCCTCCTGCAGGAAGTGGCCCGCGCCCTCTATGACGATCTCGGGCTGCTCGGTCGCCGACGGAATCAGCGCGCGCATCAGCACGTCGCCTCCGCTGGTTACCGGATCGCCGTCGGAGAACATCACGAGGCACGGCTTGGTCCACTTCGAGAACACGTCGCGCGCCTTGCGCATCGAGTCGGCGCCCGGATCGTCGGGCCTGATGGGCACGAGCAGCGGCCACACCTGGGCGCCGGCCTTGTAGCGGCTGTCGGGGAACGGCGCCTCGTAGGCTCTGACGATTTCATCCGTGAACAGCTCGGGGTCGCCCATCGCCATCTGCATGATCTGTCCGATGGGCAGGTCGGGCGTGTTCTCGACATACGTCCGCCACTGCATGAACCCGTCGCCGATCTGGCCCTCGCCGGTAGGCAGCCCGGTGTTCATGATGACCAGCCGCGCGAAACGGTCGGGCAGCTCGCTGGCGACGCGCAGTCCCACCAGGCCGCCCCAATCCTGGCACACGAGCGTTATGTCGTTCAGCTCGAGCGCGTCCAGGAACTCGACGAGCGTGTCGCGGTGCATCTGGAACGAGTACTCCGCCATCTCGGTGTACTTGTCCGACTTGCCGAAGCCGATGAAGTCGGGCGCGACAACGCGGTGGTTCCGCGCGAGGAGCGGGATCATCCTGCGATACTGGAACGACCACGACGGCTCGCCGTGCAGGCACAATACGACCTCGCCCGCGCCTTCGTCCACGTAGTGCACGCGGCACTCGCCAATCGTCTTGTAGTTGGGCCGGAAATCGTAATCCGGCAGGTTCTCAAAACGCTCCTCGGGCGTGCGGATGACAGGCATCTCTTTCTCCTTTGGTTGTTATCGCTGAAGACAGGAGGCGTCCCGACATTATATCACTTGATGTTCTTTTGTCACACCTGCGCGCAAGGCGACCCGGCGATGCGGGGACGCGGACACGCTCCGCTCACGGCATGACGCCGCAGGACAAGCCGACTGCCACCGGCCGCCGAGAAAGAAAATGCGGCCCGAAGCGCATCGGGATCGGCTTGCGAAACCGGTAGATTCCGAAGATGAGGCCGGCTGCATCCGGCAGCTATGCGGTGTCCGCGTGGGCGGCAATCCGTTGCCTGCGGCGAACGGGAACCGTGCCGCGGCAGACACGCAGGCGCGCGGTCCTTCGCATATGTGACGCCGGATGCGAGGGCCGGGCGTGTGCTTCAAATAGAATGGATTTCGTCGAGTGTCACGATCTCCGGCGCACCGGCCGCAAACGCCGCGGCCTTGCCCATGAACTCCTGGAAATGCGGCGTGGAGCCGTGAGCGCTCAGAGCGTCCATATCCTTGTAGCGTTCGATGAACACGAGCGTGTCGGGATTGTTCTGATCGATGTTGACCGTGTAATAGAGCGTGCCCTGTTCCTCGGCCACCTTCGCCATCAGGCCCTTCACCTCTTCAATGGCGCCGTCCCTGGTTCCCGGCCTCAAAGGCACTTTCGCGATGACTGCAATCATGTTTCGTTCTCCCATGTTGTTGTTCAGCTGGCGTTTGTTTCCGTTTCGATGTCGGTCGTTCGGCGAATAACGCCGTAATCGTTCAGCAGAGACTATATCGCAGATGCGGAATTAGTTCAACCAACGCGGCGAGCCGCCGGCGGCCAGTGGCCGCTGACGTGACGACGAGTCGCCGCGGACATGAGATGCTTCGCATCTCTTTCCTGACGAATATTGGCGGCTTAATCCGGCGGCCACTGGCAGACTTCCTAGCCTTTTCAATCACGAAGGGCACGAAGCCCGTACAACCTTGCGAGAAATTTAGGGACAGGCCCATATTTCTAAGAAGGCTTAAGTGAACTAATTGGGGTCTGACCCCAATAAGTTCACTTAACTGGAAATTACGGGTCTTGCCCCCTTTAATAAAGGGGGGAATGAATCTGCGCCGGTCGGCGGAGATTTTCTTTCTTAGAGATGCGGAGCATCTCATGTCAGCGGCCACTGGCCGCCGGGTCCGCGGCGACTCGCCGCCGGACGCAAGGATACGAAGTATCCGAGGATGGGGGCCCTGCGCCCCCGCCGGCGCCTCACTCGAGCCCGAGTTTTTCCTTTGTGGCCTTACGGACTCGGAGCTTGTCGTACCAGTCGGCCATATGCGAGCCGTCGTCGGCGACCTCGTATGAGCCTTCCCAATGCTGCCAGTCCTGGCCCTGCATGAACGCGCCCATCCTCCAGATGCGTCCCTCATGGTGCCAAATCTCGTGCCAGAGGTTGTCGACCGCGCTTTTTCCGTTGAACTTGATATCCTCGTCGAGCTTCTGCTCTTTTATCGGGTCGTAATACTTCAATTTGATCGCGAGCACGACGGCGTTGTACACGTCTATCACCGCGTCGGCCTTGTTCAGGTCGCCCTCGGCCCAGCTCGTCGCGTGGCACTGTACGCAGACCTCGACCATGTCTTTACGCTTCCTCTCCGATGACCGCAGCGCCTCGCCGCCGAGTGCGTCGAGCCGGGTTTCGCCCTTTTCCCACCATTTGCCGGGGCCGACGTAGGCCTCGTAGACGTCGGGCGCGAATTTCTTGGCGGTGGCGAACGGGTTGGGCGCTCCTGTGTCGACCTCCTTGAGCGAGCCTTCGGGCAGGTCGTGGATTTTC
Source organism: uncultured bacterium (assembly GCA_965369575.1). Classification (GTDB taxonomy): domain Bacteria; phylum Abyssobacteria; class SURF-5; order SURF-5; family SURF-5; genus CBDUSG01. The sequence continues at coordinate 3,175 of CBDUSG010000270.1, forward strand.
TCGTAGCGCCGGGCGATTTCGGGGTCTATCGGAAATTTCTTCTCTCCCGAAAGGTATTCCTTGTCCGTGGTCCACGAGAATACGGGCTCGAGTTCCCACTTCAGGCGCGCAGAAACGTTGTGTGTGCTCTCGAGCGATTCGCCGAACCCGCTCATATGGCAAGTCGCGCACGTGGGCGCCTCGATGTCGTCCGGGCTCCATTGACCCGGCGGAGCGCCCCAGTTCCATTGCTCTCCGTTGGCCGAATAGAGGTTTCCGTGCTTGCTTTCCTCGTAGATTTCCCTCTGAGGGTGGTCGGGCCCGAGATGGCACTGCCCGCACGTCTCGGGTTTTCTCGCCTGCTCGATGCTGAAGGTGTGTCTCGTATGACAGGCCGCGCACGAGCCGACGCTGCCGTCGGGATTGAACCTGCCGATGCCCATGTTGGGCCAATTGATAAGCTCGCCGTCTTTGCCGACTTTTATGACCGAGCCGTGACAATCGAGGCATCCGGCCTCGGCGCTCTCACGGGAAAAATGCGTTTTGTAGTTGGCGGTCTGCCCGAAAGTGACGTTGCCCTCGACTCTTTCGCCGCTGACCACTCCGTAGGCCGAGAGCGAGAACAGGCCCGCCTCATCATGCAGGCTCTCGCGGAACTGCCTGACCTGTTCCGGATGACAGATCTGGCATCGTTTGGGCGAAACGACGGAGGTCACCCTGAAGCCGATGTGCTCGACGCCGGACGGATCGTCTTCCTCGGCCTCGTGGCATACGTAGCATTTGACGCCCACCTTGCTGTGCTTGCTCTCCTGCCACTGGCTGACGACTCCCGGCGTAATGGTGTCGTGACAGCTTATGCACGGGTTTATGGGAGATCCTTCCTGCGCGGCGGCCGGGGTGGACGCAACTAGAACCGCAACCGCGGCCAGTGACATCAAAAACCGGACTTTCTTCATCGACACACCTCCTTGTGGGGGCCGGGCCCTGTGGGGGGCGAGGCGCCCCCCACACCCCTCCGTGAGATGCTTCGCATCTCTCCGTCACCTATGTTTGAGTCGCATGGGACAGGTTCTCGCTGGAACTGAATCAGTAGTGCCGCTTGTGAAACAACGTTTTTTTCACAGACTGATGTCAGGTGCGTTCACTCGTGCATAGACGGAACCAGCCGTCAATGCCCTTCAGGAAAGAGATGCGCAGCATCTCATGTCCGCGGCCACTGGCCGCCGGATACTTCGTATCCTTGCGTCGGCTATGTGGTATGCGCCTATGACGGGTTGTTGGTGAAACTGAATCAGTAAGACCGGTTATTAAACAACGTCTTTTTTCACAGAGTTCTGTCAGGCGCGTTCACTCGCACATAGACGGAGCCAGCCGTCAAAGCCCTTCAGGAAAGAGATGCGCAGCATCTCATGTCCGCGGCGACTCGCCGCCGTCCTCCCAGTTGAGATAGGCCAGATGGAACTCGAGCACTTCGTCCCAGGCGCTGATTTCCTTCGAGATTTTTTCGAGCAGCTCGACTGTCTCCGCCTCGAGGACCACCGCGATGCCTTTGCTTCCTGCTCCCTCGACGCTAGCTCCGTCGAGCGAGGCCAGCCTCTCGGAAAGAGCTTTCTCGAACTCCTTTTTTTCGGGAACCACAACCGCGCCTGCAACGGGCATATCTATCGTCCTCATTTTCGGGCCGGGTCCAATCGCCGGCCTCAGACTTTTACGATCCTGATGGCGCAGACCTTGTAGTCGGGCTGTCCGGCGGCAGACCAGCTTTCGGGCGCATCCACCGTCAAGAGGTTGATCAGCGCGTTCTCATCGAACCATGGGACAAACACCATTCCCGGTCTCGCCCTGTCCGTGACCCAGGCGGGCAGCTCGATCTCGCCCCGGCGCGAGACCAGCTTGAGCGAATCGCCATTGCCGACGCCCAGCCTTTCGGCGTCATGCGGCGATATCTCGACGTAGGCGTGCGGATTCAGCTCCCGGAGCATTTTCACGCGCATCGTAATGGTGCCCGAATGCCAGTGCTCGATCACGCGGCCGGTGTTGAGCACATAGGGGTACTCTTTGTCCGGCATCTCGTAATCCAAGCCGGCGTCGAGCACGCGGATGATGGCCTTGCCCCCGGCCCCGACGTGAAAGGGATGGTGGCCGTAGTAGTTGATCTGGC
>CBDUSG010000271.1:0-5304 GCA_965369575.1 uncultured bacterium
GGTCGGTCCTGACGAATACGACACGCGTATCCGGCGGCGCGTGCCTGATGGTGATGGTGGTCTTGCACCCCGTGTGGAGGCCTACACCCGAAAAGGACACGGCGGTCTTAATGGTTTTCTGCTTCGCTTTCGCTGTCATCCATTTCATCCATTTCGCGCAGACGTTTCTTGAACTCGCGGATGTCCCGCACCATGGTCGGCAGCCGCTTGAGGCTCGCCACTATCCTCAGCCATTTTTCGTGGCCGAAGGCCGGTATTCCCGAGACGATCTGGTTTGCACCGATGTCGTCGAGCACGCCCGCTTTGGCGGCGATAATCGTTCCGGCGCCGACGGAGACGCCGTCGAGCATGCCCGCCTGCCCGGCGATCGTGACGCCGTCGCCCATCTTGCAGCGCGAGCCTATGCCCGCCTGCGAAACGATTATGCAGTTGCAGCCCACGGAAGACTCACTCCCTATATGGACGAGATTGTCGATCTTGGTGCCGCGACCGATTATGGTCGCGCCTTCGCGCGCGCGGTCTATCGTGACGCCCGCGCCTATCTCGACGTCGTCCTCGATGATTGCGCCGCCGGCCGCCTCCTGGCTCGGAGATACCTTCCGGGATGTCGTCTCAGGCCTGGGCTGGCTTCCGATGACGGCGCCGCTGTGGATAATCACTTTGCTGCCCACGAGCACGTCGCCAAAAATGACGACCCGAGGATATATCGTGCAGTCGGCGCCTATCTCGGCCCCGCGTCCGACGAACACTCCGGGATAAAGGATCGAGCGGTCTCCGATTCTGCAATCGTCCTCAATTACGACGCCCGCGTGAAGCGCGACGTCCTTGCCGAGAGCCACATTTTTCCCCATGACGCTGTTCGGATTGATTCCCTTGGGCACGGGCGCGTCGACCGCGAACAGCTTGAGCACCTGCGTGAAGGCCATATAAGGATGCTCGGCTCTGATGAGGTTCTTGTCGCACGGGGGCACGTCGTGGGCGACGATGACCGCTGAAGCGCGCGTGGAAGAGAGCATCGGCAGATATTTCGGGTTGGCGACGAAGGTTATCTCACCCGGACCGGCGTCCTTGATGCCGGAGACTCCTTCGATTGCCGCGGATCCGTCGCCTTCCACGACGCCGCCGACGAGTTCGGCGATTTCATGAAGGGTTATGCGCATTGTTCCTCGTTTTCGCGACCGGGCCCCGTGGGCGTTTATTCGGTCTTATTCTCGCTGATTTCCTTTATGATGGCGTCGGTGAGGTTAAAGTTGGGGGAACCATAGAGCAGCATACGCTTTTCGAAGATCATGCTGTAGCCGTCGCGCTCGCCGACGGTCTTTACGGTTTTCGCAATTTCCGGCAGCAGCCTTCGCAGGATTTTGTTCTCCTCCACGTCCCGGAACCGGGAGGCGCTTTCGGAAAAGACTTTCAGGTCGTCGACCTTGTCGCGGATCACCTTTTCCTGCTCGCCGGCCTTGCTTTCGGACCAGATCACGCGGTTGGCCTTCAGGTCTTGCTCGAGCTGATCTATCTCGGCGCGGCGCCTTTCCACTTCGGCCTTCCTTTTTTCAAGCTCGCCGCTTAGCTCCTGATACTCGGGCGTCTGTTTTGCGACGGCCTGCACGACCCTGTCGAGGTCGAGATACCCGATCTTGACCTGTTCAGCCGCCCGGGCCGGGCGCGCGGGAACCGCCAGCAGAAAAGCCGCGATCACCGCAACGGCCGAAATAGCTGTCGTTATCCGAAAATGGCTCCGTCGAATCAGCATTCTCGCCTCCGTTCTACGATATTCGAACCCTGTTAGTCTTTGGCCGGACACAGGCTACCTGGAATTCAGGTTTTCGATCATCTCGCCGGTGACGTCGTCGATGTCGTTGACGTGCGCGTTCAGAAAAAGTATGTGCGGCGTGTTGCTGTCGAATATGGCCGCGTGATCTTTCTCGCGGCCGATCGATTCGGCGCTTCGGCGGATGTCGGTCAAAAGCTCTTCGATGGCCTCCTGTTCCCTTTCGCGAGCCCTTGCCGCTTCTTTTTCGGCCATCGCTCGAAGCTCATCACGCTTTTGCCGAATCTCCGTGCCGGCGCGTCTGTCCAGGAGGAGCGCGAAACGCCGGGATGCGAGTTCGCGCTCGAGGCCGGCCACCTCCTCTTGCTTTTTCCGGAACTCTTCGCTTGTCCTGTATCGCTCGAGCTCGGCCTTGACCCTCGGGGTGCGCCAGTAGTTCTGCAGAATCTGCTCGATGTCGGCCACGCCGATCTTTATCTCTTCCCTGGGCTTCCTGGCCTCGGCCACGGCGCCGCGCGGGTATATGAACAACCCCGCCGCCAGCGCTGCGAGGCAAATGCGAACGACGCTGCGATTTGAAACGAAATGGTGCACGGGCCGACCGGGTTTTTGCGCTCTCTTATCGAATCTATGCGCTTGGTAAATAGGGTAGGATAAAGAGGCAAACCGAATTCTTGACAATCATTATATCAGAGACTCCCCCTTTTTGCAAGCGCAAGGTTCGTCAGAAGCTGATGCCCGTCGTGAAATGGATTTCTCCGTTCCCCTGGTCGTCGTCCGGATTGAGAGGGTATCCGAAGTCCACCCTGATGGGGCCGACGGGAGTGCGGAGCCCGATTCCGAGGCCGACCGACATATTGATCTTGTTTTGGCCGAAATCCTCCGTCTCCTCCCACACCTGGCCGAAATCGAAGAACACAAAGCCCTTGATGATGTCGATAATAGGGTAAGAAAGCTCCAGCGAGCCCTCGAGCTTCGCCTTTCCGCCGACGGGATCGCCGTCTTCGCGCGGGCCCACCTCGCGGTATTCGTATCCTCGCACCGAGGTCGCTCCGCCGGAGAAGAACCGGTCGAAAAGCGGCACGAGATCCGAATCACCGTATTCCTCCACGACCGCGGCCTCGAGGCGGGTCATGAGCACGAACTTCTCGGTAATCGGCCTGAACCAGCGCGCCTCGCCGGCGAGCTTCACGAAATCCGTCTCTGCGCCGAGCGGGCCGCCCGCAAGCTCCAGTGAGGCCGTATATTTGTGTCCGGTCGTGGGGTCGATGTAGCTGTCGCGCGTGTCGTTGGTGAGGCTTAAGATAATGCTGCTTTTCGACCTGGTCCCCTCTTCGTCCTTTATGCTCTGGGGAGCGTCATCATCCACGCTGGAGATATCATATTGGGAGATGTTATAGCTGAGGCCGGCCGAGGTGAAATCCGTGATGTCTTTGCCGAGGCTAAGCTGTCCGCCGAAAGACCGCTGGTCGTATTCATCGTACTCGCGGTCCACGAAGTACAAATTGAAGCCGGCGGCGAACGGGTAGCCCATAAAGTACGGGTCGGTGATGCCGAGCTGGTATTCGCTCAAGATGGTGCCGGGCCTCAGGGTAATGTTGAACTGCTGGCCCGCTCCCGTGAATGAAGGCGGATTGAAAAGATCGAAGTTGCTCTGGATGACCTGAATTTGTCCGATGAAGGCGTCGTTGGAGCTGAAGCCCGCGCCGAAATTGAAGGAGCCGGTTTTGTCCTCCTCGACCTCGATCACGAGGTCCCTGTAGTTCGGCTTGTCCGTGGGCTCGGTATCTGCGTAGACGTCCTTGTAAAACTGGGAATTGAGGAGCTTTTGTCTGCTGCGCCTGATCGTGCCTCCGTCGAAACGCTCGCCCGGCAGGATCGTGAGTTGCCTCCTGATGACGGAGTCTTTCGTTTTCACGTTGCCTTTGATGTCGATTTTGGAGACATACATCAGGTCGCGCTCGCTGACGCGATAGGCCACCGAAACCTCTTTGTCCTCCTTCCGTATCGCGACGCGCGGCTTCACGACGGCGAGGATGTAGCCATGGTCGGAATAGATGGTCTGAATCTCGAACGCGTCCAGCTCGACCTGTCTGTGGTCATAGTAATCGCCCGGCTCGGTCTTTGTGAGGCTCAGAAGATAGGGCTCTTCGAAGATCGTGTGGCCATCGACCACGACGGAGTCGACGAAGTATTGCTCGCCCTCCTCGACGGCGATCTCGATGCGAACGCGCTCGCCCTCGTCGAAGAATTCCACTTTCGCGTCGACGACCTCGGCGTCGATGTAGCCGTTCTCACCGTATAGTTCTTTTATGATCTTCATGTCGTTTTTGAAGGTGCCCTCATCGAAGAGGCTGCCGAACCAGAGGAATCGCGCCTTGGTGCGCATTCTCTTGCGTATCACTTTGTCGCTGAGCGTTTGGTTGTTCTCGATCGTTATGTAGCGCACCCTCGCCTTTCGGCCTTCGAATATCTCGTAGACGATCTCGACCTCGGTGGGGCCGATCTCGCGGTAGCTGGCGCTTACCGAAGCTTTCGAATACCCTTTCTGCCTGCAAAGGTCCCTGATGACTATGATGTCCTTCTCGATGGACTTCGGTATGTATGTGTCGCCGCGCCGCAGGGAAATGACGCCTCTTATGTCCGCCTCTTTGATGCCCTTATTGCCGAGGATGAGCACCTCCCTGATGATTTTTCTTTCGGACACGATGTAGGTCACCGCGACGCCGCCGTCTTCCATCGTTACGTCGGCCTTGATGTCGGAGAAGTAGCCCAGGGAGAATAGCCGCGTGATGTCTTTCTGGATATCGGAGCGCGAGAAGGGCTTTCCTTCATGAACCCTGATCTGTGCACGGATGAGCTGCTTGCTGACCGCCTGGTTGCCGGCAATGCGGACCGACACGACGGTCAGCCCTTCTTCGGGTTGAGCGGCGCCGCCCGACGGAAAGAACAAGAGGAGAAGGATCGCGAAAAGACCGGGCCAGCGGAGGTATCGGGTTCTCAATCTGTGAAGCCTTTCGGAAGCCTTTCGATTCGGCGACGGCCGCGTTGGCTCTGACGCGGTCACGGGGTCCCATGGGCCGCGAGTCGGTGAACGCGGATTATCAGTTTTTCAACTGGTGCTCAGGCTGTTCAGGCGCTTCGACGGTTTTCGGCTCCTCCTTGACCACGAAGCGGAGTTTTTCGCCGTCGGGGTCGGGCTCCACGTATATGGTCGAGCCGTCCGGAATGCTTCCGCGCAACACCTCTTCGGAGAGCGGGTCTTCGACGTGTTGCTGGACCGCCCTGCGGAGCGGACGCGCTCCGTAGGCGGGGTCGTAACCGACCTTTACGAGAAATTTCTTCGCCTCTTCCCCGAACTCCAGGGTCAGGTCTCTGCTCTTGATGTTCTTGTTGCACTCGTCGAGCAGAAGGTCGACTATTTGCTCGAGTTCCTCATTGGAGAGAGAGTGGAAAACGATTATTTCGTCGATCCGGTTGAGAAACTCCGGGTTGAATATCCGCTTGGTCTCCGTCAGCACTTTCTCCTTGATGGC
>CBDUSG010000272.1:0-5275 GCA_965369575.1 uncultured bacterium
CCAGATATCCGTACGGTGATCTATTGCGGACTCGCCGTGCGCCTGTTCCGGCGACATATACGAGACTGTGCCCATTATCGTAGCGGTTCGTGTTAATCGCGTTTTCCCCGTAAGCTTGGCGAGGCCGAAATCCATGACCTGCGCGTTGCCGAGGTTGTCCACGATTATGTTCGACGGCTTGATGTCTCGATGGATTATTCCGTTGCGGTGGGCATGCTCGAGCCCGTGCGCCGCCTGGGTAACGATCCTCAGCGCGTCATCCGCGTCGAGGGGGCCCTTCTCTTTCAGGATTTCGTCCAGGGTTCGGCCTTCTATAAGTTCCATGCTGAAAAAATGAAGGCCTTCGGCTTCCGATATATCGAAAATCTGAACTATGTTTGGATGATTGAGCTTTGCTACCGCCAGGGCTTCTCTGTGGAACCTCTTGACAAACGAATGATCTCCGCTGAGGGTCGGCAGAAGAATTTTGAGGGCAACCGGACGATCGAGGGACATCTGGCGGGCTTTATAAACCATGCCCATGCCGCCCCTGCCGAGCGGGTTTTCTATCGTATAATTACCCAGACTGGTTCCGGCCAGTTGGTCGATGCCTCCCAAGGTCGCGGGTGAAGCGGTCGGAGCGCGGAAATTTCGGATGGCCGCCAGAAAATCGGAGATGCTCGCGTATCTGTTCTCCCTGTCTTTCGCCATCGCGTGGGCCACGACGGCGCTTAGGGCTTCCGGCACATCGGGGTTGAGGCTTTTCAGTTCCGCCGGCTCATCATCGATAGTCGCCTGAATCATTGCGGCCGTATCCGATGCTTCGAACGGGAGCGAGCCGGTCAACATTTCGTAGAGGACGACGCCGAGCGAGTAGATGTCTGTTCGATGATCCGGCGCCTCTCCCCGACATTGCTCGGGGGACATGTAACCGGGTGTGCCACATTGAATATACGGTTGGGAGGGCGTCTCGATGCTTTTCGCAATTCCCGCCACGCCAAAAGGCACGACCTTAACATTGCCGTCGCCGTCCACCATTATGTTTGCCGGCTTGATGTCGCGATGGATGATGCCGTTGTCGTGGGCGTGTTCCAGCGCAAACGCCGCCTGAGAAACGATCCCGAGCGCTTCGTCAATTTCCAGGCGCTCTCTCTCTTTCAGCAGATCGGCCAGATTCCGGCCCTCGAAGAATTCCATGCTGAAGAAATGAAGTCCCTCTTCTTTCGAGATATCGAAAATCCGCACGATATTCGGATGGCTGAGCTTGGCCACCGCGCGGGCCTCCGTCCGGAACCTTCCGATAAACGAGGAATCGGAGTTCAGAGCAGGGGGAAGGAATCTCAGGGCGACCGGCCTGTCGAGTGTCAGTTGGCGGGCTTTGTATACGACGTCGATGCCGCCACTGCCGAGGAGGCTCTCGATCTCGTAGTTGCCCAGTCTGGTTCCGGCAAGTTCGTGGATATCCATAACTCCCGCCCTGCAATCATTTGGGGAGAAGTAGATTCAGCGCAGATACCACCGGGTCATGATGAACATGAGTATATCAAAAAACAATGGGATTTTCACAAGAAATGCTTGGAAATTTAGATCCGCTAGGCAATTGTGAGTTGTAGCAGCGGCGCACCCAAAGAGGCATGCGCCCCCGGGCCAGCTTTTCGAAGTATGCCGCGACGGCAGGGTGCTCCCATTCGAGCGCAGTGTTCCAACTCCAATGGCCGACGTAGACGCAAGGCGGCCCCTCGCCAAAAACGGCATACGCCAACCGAACGCCGTCCGCGCTTTTGCAATAGCGAATCTGTGGTACCATTGGGGCTCTACTCCCGGGGTCTTGAAGCAGCTTTCGGTGTCAATCCGCCAGAAGTCGATTATTCGGATATATTATATCGGGAAAAGATTCACAACGCAAGATTCTGTAATAGAAAATGCAGGTCAAACTTTCATCCGGACAGGCGGACATTCCTGAATTCGAAATGATTAATACCGCTGTTTTCCGCCTTCGCCGTCCGCTGAGGTCCGAAGCTGCAAATTGACATTTATCAGCATGATTTCAGAATATCCCGAAACTCTCCGGCGCAGGTAGTCGGGATCTCATAAATATGATATACTGTTCGCGTGATAGAAGGGGTCGGGAGCCGATTCGGGCCGCGACGGCACTCCATGAATTGACTTCTGTGAAACAATAGATTAATATTGGGGCGATTGATTCGCGTGCTCTTTTTCTGAAATATTCCAGACGAAGCGCGTTTTTTTTTTCCGGCGTTGCGAACGAATGGGGTCTTCTTCATCTGATCGTGAGTGGGACGATGCAAAGATTCCCCGAGAAGGCAATCATCGGACTTCCGGCGATCTGGCTGCTGGTTTTTTTGCTTGTTTCGGCCGGTCTGCCGTCCGTCTCGTTTGCGGAGCCGCCTCCGGTGGAAGACCTCAACTACGGTTTTTTCATGGTCCGCACGGACGAGCAGTTCGAGGCGCTGCCTTCGGTGCACGCCCGGTGGGTGCGGATGGCCGGCGTTGCGGTCTGGGGTCTGGTCGAGGCGACACCGGGCAGCGGCGTCTACGACTTTTCGGAAACCGACGGGATTGTCCAGGAGGCAAACGACCTCAATCTGCAGCTTCTCCTGACCGTAAACCAGAGGCACCCGCTCGACCCCGGAGCCGCCGACAAGGCGCTCCCGACCGACCTTCCCGCATATAAGGCTTTTGTGCAGGCTTTCGCCGAGCGGTACGACGGAGACGGCATCTCAGACGCTCCTTCTTCGCCCGTAGTTAAATACTGGCAGGTCGGCAACGAGCCGGACAACGAAAACGCCATTGGCGAGAAGCTGGAGTGGGACGACACTCCGCAAAACTATGCGCTGTTCCTCAAGGAAAGCTCGGAGGCTATTCATCTGGCCGATCCGACCGCCGTCGTCCTCATCGGAGGGCTGGCCAGGGGTTTAACCGGTCTCGCCGTTTTCTATGAGGCCGTGTTCACATCGCTCGACGGCTTCGGCGGCGGCCCGTTCTTCGACGTTTTCGACGTCCACTGGTTCGGCCTCGTCGACGGCAGCCAGTACAGGCTCATGGAAACCGTCGTCGACGATATAAATGTCCGCCTGACCGCCCACAGTTACGGCGACATACCGATATGGATGACGGAGACCGCGACATACAGCGGCACGCCCGACGGATTCCTGGTTCAGACCGAGGAGGAGCAGGCCCGGGATCTGGCCAAGCGGCTGCTGCATTTTCGAAATCTCGATATCGACAAGGTTTTCTGGACGCCCCACAGGGAATTCCACAACTGGAAGGACATTCCCAACGGGTATTTCGACAATACCGGCCTGATCAACAATCCTCTCAACGACGGGAGTTCCAGTAAGAAGAAGGCATACTTCAGCTACCGCTTCCTGACGAGCAAGCTCGACGGCGCTGCCGTCCAGATAGACTCCCCGGTGATTCTGTCCGTTGTCGGCGGCGGCATCTTCGGCGCCGAGTTCAGGATTTATGACAGGACATATTACGCGTTCTGGATCGATAATCCCGCTCTGGTCGGTTCGGTGATCTCTTTCGCGACAAGTTTCAGCGACTTCACCGTCTATATTCTGATGCCTGACGGAACAAACTCGATTCCGAGCGCGGCCGTCTCGAGCGTCGGCGGCTTCTTCAGCCACACGCTCGGATTGGACCCGATCCTCATCGAGCACTCGGGAGACGGTCCGCCGCTTGCCATTACCGCGCCCGTCGACGGTCTGCTGACAATGAACCCTTCAGTCAACGTGATCGGCACGACCGATGCGCTGGAAAGCGTTCTGCTGGAGGGGCCCTACGGTGTCTCGGACCAGGCCGGAACGGCAGGCGCCCTGGGCAACTTCGCCTTTGTCGGCGTTCCCCTGTCCGAGGGTGACAACCCCATGAACGTCACTGTCGGGACGGGCGGAAACACGCGCAGCGCGACCGTCCACGTCGCGCTCGACACGGTTCCGTCCGAGTTGGCCGTCACATTTCCCGAGGCGGCCGATTCGCTCAACACGCCTGCCATAGAGGTTGAAGGCGTAGCCGACATGGGCCAGCTGGTCGTTTTCCAGAATCCGCCGAGCGGCTCGCCCGTGAGCGCCTTCGCGCATGAGGTAAACGGCTTTTTCCTCTTCCCGGTCGAGACGTTTCCGGAAGGCCTCAACTCGATCGTCCTGACTGCGGTGGACGCTGCCGGGAACACGTCCGCGACCTCAGTCAATTTCCGCATCGATACGCAGCCCCCGCAGATTCTGGGAATGACCGTGTGGAGTGATACCGGGGATACCGTCGGCCCGTACGAAGTGCAGGCAGCGATCGGCGAAAACGATGCGCTGCTGTTCGTCACCCTGGCTTACACCTTGAACGGCGGCGCCCTGATCGAAGTGCCAATGCCCTATCAGGGCGGCAACCTTTTCCGCGGCGAGATTCCGGGGCAGCCGCCCGGCACGAGCATCACGTATTATGTAAGAACCAGGGATGTAGCCGGGAACACGACGACCGAGCCGCCGCCGGCCGACCCGCACAGGTTCCGCATTAGCGAGACGAACGCGCCCGTCATCACAGGCACGTCGGAGCTTGCCGACACAAATAATACGGTGACTCCGTATACCGTGACCACGCACGTCTCAGACGATACGGCGGTCGGTGAGGTGACCCTGTTCTACAAGATAGACGACGGGCTGGCCGTGAGCGTTCCCATGGCCGACCTCGGCGGCGGATCGTACGGAGGCCAGATTCCGGCCCAGCCGCTGCTGACAATAATCGCGTACTGGATCAGGGCCGAGGACGTGTTCGGAAACTTCTCATTCGATCCGGCGACTATCCCAAGCGTCACCTATTGGTTCCGCGTGACACAGCCGGGCACGGCCGACGTGCTCGCAGAAGTTACGCCGGTGAGCAACAGCGTTCCGCGCGGGGGCAGCCTTCGGGTGCAGGGCAGCCTGTACAACTTCAGCCTCGACAACCAGACGATCAACCTCAAAATCATAGTCACTCTGCCGAATTTCTCACAGATAACACTCACCAACGTAAATGTTCCGCTGACCCCCATCCAACTCATCGAGCGGACACTGACGCATCCCGTCCCGTTGGGAGCGCCGGTGGGCACCTACACATACTCGGCCGTCGTCTCAACCCTTGGCGGGACCGAGATGATGCGCGATGAGTTCCTCTTCGGAGTAACCAATTAATTTTCACCGCCTCTGAGAAACAAGAGGGGTAGGGGAGAGGCTTCGATTCCCTGGGGGCGCGCGGTGCGCCCGACACCGAATCTAAGACGACGATTGCCGCGGACACCGGT
>CBDUSG010000273.1:0-5260 GCA_965369575.1 uncultured bacterium
GCACAGGCCCGAGCCGTCCAGGATTGTGACCGAATCGGGATCGATTCCCGCCCTGCCGATGAAATCGTTCACTGCCCTCGTTCCTCCGTCAAATGTCGGTCCGTAGCCTTCGTGAAGCCCGATATGCTTGAGGATCAGCTCGGCATGCAGATTCTGGCTGCGCTTGTTCACCACCTTTATCATTTCGGACAGCGGCAACGACTCGTGCTCGACGATCGGCGCTGCGCCTTCCGGAACGGCGGATTTGTGATCGGGCCCGAGCGCGCGCACCCTGCCCGCAACGCCGACGCCGGACCGCTCGAGGGTTTCTCTGAAAACCGTCGCGGCATACAGCGGCGGCGATTCGACCGGAAACCATAGTTCCTCCGTTGTCTTGCCCGTCCATATCTTGCCGCCGACGAGGATATCTCGGCCGTTTCCGAGCGGCGCCGCCCAGACCGAGTTGTCTTTGCGCCTTGTCGTCGATGCCCGGTTGATGACCCTCGCGTATGACGTGTATGGCGATTTGACGACCTTTGCCTTCGCTCCGGGCTTTGCTCCGGGCTTCACATAGATGTCGATGCAGTTATCGTTGAACGACAGCGCGCTCACGCGCGCGGCGTACCATTTATGCCGTTCCTTCGGCAGCCACGGGCCATAGTACTGCGCGTCGAAATAGCTGTCGTCGCCGATTATGTCGCCCTCGACCCTGCGCAGGCCGAGCGCCTTCAATCGGCCGGCGATCTCCTCGAAAATTGTCGTCGGCGAATCGGTGAAGCGCCCGGATATGTTCGGGTCGCCGCGGCCGAGGATGATGATGTCGCCTCTGAGCGTTCCGTTTTTGTCGAGGTCGCCGTCAAAATACAGAGACGTCTTCGTTTTGAAATCGGGCCCGAGATAGTAAAGCGCCGCCGCAGTCGTGAACAGCTTCATGTTCGAGGCAGGCAGCATCGAACGGCGCGAGTTCATCTCGCACAGCGCTTCGCCCGTATCCAGCGAGACGACCTCGATGGCCCAGGCGCCCCTGCCCGCTTTTTCGAGCTTCAGTATTTCCTCGATCCGCTCGGGCAGGGATTTCTTGCCGACCTTTTCCTGCGCGGAAATTGAAGAGCAAAGGATGATGACAACGAACGCGGAAAGCAGTGAGGCCGCGATTCGGTTTAGATATTTGGATTCAGAAAGCATTTTCTGTCACTGAATTGTATTGGGCGCGATGGGGCCTGCTGCCTTCAATAAAACGTCACCGGCGACTCGCCGGGTCATTCCCGGCCCCACCGTCATTCCTGCTCTCACTGTCATTCCCGCGAAAGCGGGAATCTATCGGTTGCGAGTGGCGATCCCATCGCCATCCATCCGTCATTCCCGCCCTCACTGTCATTCCTGCTCCCACTGTCATTCCCGCGAAAGCGGGAATCCATTCATCTATTTGTTAGAGAACCTCTTCGAATCTTCTTCTCGATTCTTCGCAGGCGGTACTCGAACCCTTCGAAGGGGCCGGTGAGGTCGGCGCCTGAGGTCGCGGCCTTTATCTCGAGCATCGTAATGGCCCGGCGGCATGTATCGCGCGCGCCTGTGAGGTCGCGTGTCCGATGCTCGTAGTACTTGGCGAGTTCCTCGAGCGCGAACAGCATGTGCGATTCGTCGCCGCCCTCCTCGCTCCAGAGTCTGACTGCTCCGTCCCAGTCGCCCCTGCGTTTGTGCGCGAGCGAGAGCAGCCGCATGCATCGCGCGCGCGCCTCGTCGGGCAGGCCGATCTCCATCGCGCGCTCGAGGCAGTATGCCGCGTCTTTCATGCGGCGATGCTTTTCAAACAATGTTCCCAGCCCGAACCAGTCCTCGCCATGACAAAAGGGCGCTTGGCGCGGCGCATCGAGAGCGCCGAGTATGATTTGCGCGACGAATGCAAGCGAGAGGATGTCGAGCCGGTTGTGGTGCAGAATCGGCTCGATCAGTTCGCGGTCGCCGGTCCTCAGGAATTCGAAGTACGTCTGAGGGATCAGCCAACTGTCGATATCGTCGACGCGGAAAAAGTCGAGCACGTTCGCTTCGATCGACTTGAGGCTGCAGTCGCGCAGGCGATGCTTCCAGATTCGCCGCGCGGGATGCAGCAGGTCGAGCTGAGGCCTTTCGGTAAGCTTTGCGCGGAGGCCGCTCAAAAAGAATCGGCTGTCCAGGATGGGCACGTCGAAAGAGCGGCCGTTGTAGCTGGCAATGACATCGAATCGTCGCAGCGTCTCGTTTACGCGGCGCAGCATCTCGGGCTCTGCCGGAAAATCGCTCATGAGAAATTGCTCGAGGACGAAGCCGTCTTCAGCGAGATAACCGATGCCCACCAGAAATGCGCACACTCCCGCCCCGCCCGAGAGGCCCGTCGTCTCTGTATCGATAAATGCGATTCGCTCGAAATCCAGCGCCCGCCCGATAGGCGAGGAAAGCAGCATCCGTCCCGCCTCCGTAAAACGTCCGCCGAGCGAATCGACATACAGCCCGCTGTGAAGGTGGTGCGGCGGATACACGCTTGTCAACTGCTCGCATTCGGCGGGGGAGGAGGGCGGCTCGTGTTTTTCTGCGCCGGCCTTCGGAAGATTCGACGCGAGTGCGTATATTTCGAGTTTGTCCTTCAGGTTCATAATTATGCGCCCGCTGTTGCTATTTCGATGAGTTTCATCGCGCTCCGCTTGCCCGTCTCGCCTACCTCGAGCGACGGCCCGACGCAGGAGGGGCAGCCGTTGTCGCATTTGCACTGAGCGATCAGGTCGCGTGCAACCTCGAGCAGCGAGTCGTACAGGCGGAACAGTTTCTGGCTGAAGCCGACGCCGCCGGGGTAGTTGTCATAGATGTATATCGTCGGCCTCTGGCTGAAAGGCGCGCGCACCATGCTGACCGAGCGGATGTCGCTCGGGTCGCACATGATGTATATCGGCACTACATTGACGAGCACGTTCGAGAGCGCCTTCAGGCCGCCGCCGAGGTCGCCCTCCGCGATGCCCATCTCCTCGATCGCGTCGGGCCGGAAGTCCATCCAGTACGACGTCGTGTGCATCTCCTGCTCGGGCAGATGTATGCGGCCGGTGCCGAGGTTTTCGTGCGTTCTGAACTTGATCTTCTTGTACATGACCGGCAGCGTCGTGACGCTGACCTCGCCGTGAGCCTTGCTCGTTTTCTCGAGGTCGGCCTGCGCGGCGACGTCGAGCACCTTGATGTCGGTTTTCGACTCGGCGTCGGTGTAATAATCCGAGTCGACCTCGCGCCCGTAGGCCTTCTTGTTCTCGTAGTCGAACCTTTCGATCTCGTACTGCCTGCTCTCGTGGATGTATATCGCGCCCTCGTACACGATCAGCGGCGCGCTGTGCAGGTCGACCTCGCCGATGACGCGCGCCCTGTTGGTCACGTCGATGATGACGACGTTCTCGGGCGACGCGCTCCTGAGGCTGATATCTTCGGCTGGGTACACGTCGGTTGTCCAGTGCCACTTGCCGTCGACGTGGCGCAGGATGCGGTGCTCTTCGAGAAACTTGAGTATCTCCTCGATCGAGTCGACAATGAACGTCTCGCCGTCGCGGAACGGAAGCTCGAACGCGGCGCACTTGATGTGGCTCATCAGGATTATCAGGTTGGCCGGGTCGACGATGCCGTTCTCGGGCGGCTGCGAGAAAAAGTACTCGGGATGGTTGATCAGGTACTGGTCGATCGGCGCGCTGCTGGCGACGAGGACCGCGGCTGAAACCTTGCTGCGCCTGCCCGCGCGGCCCGCCTGCTGCCACGTGCTCGCTATCGTGCCGGGATAACCTGCCATGATGCTGACGTCGAGCTCTCCGATGTCGATGCCGAGCTCGAGCGCGTTCGTGCTGACGACCGCCATGATGTCGCCCTCGCGCAGGCCGCGCTCGATCGCGCGCCTCTCGTTGGGCAGATAGCCGCCGCGATAGCCGCGCACCAACCGGTCGGACTTGCGCATCTTGCGCACGGCCTCCTTCAAGTACGTCACGAGAATCTCGACGCGCAGCCGGCTGCGGCCGAAAACGATCGTCTGGATGTCTTCGCCCAGGAAATTTTTCGCGATATTGCTGGATTCGGTGACGACCGAGCGCCTTATGCCCAGCTCGCGGTTGACGACGGGAGGATTGTACAGGACGAAATGCTTGCGGCCCGAGGGCGCGCCGTTGTTGTCCACGAGCGAGACGGGGACGCCGAGGACCTTTTCGGCCAGCTCGGCCGGGTTGGCGATCGTGGCCGAGCAGCACACGAACTGCGGCGAGGAATTGTAAAACTCGCACAGGCGCCGCAATCGTCTCAATACATTGGCGACGTGGCTGCCGAACACGCCGCGGTAATGGTGCAGCTCGTCGACGACGACATACCTGAGCTTCTCGAACAGCTTTATCCACTTCGTGTGGTGCGGCAATATGCCCGTATGCAGCATGTCGGGGTTCGTGACGACGATGTGGCCCGAGTGCCTGATTGCCTTGCGCGCCGACGAGGGCGTGTCGCCGTCGTAGGTATATGTGCGGATGTTCTCTCCGAGCGCAGTGACGAGCCCGTGTAGCTCGGCGACCTGATCCTGCGAGAGCGCCTTCGTGGGGAAAAGATACAGAGCGCGCGAGTCCGGATCGGAAAGCACCTCGTTCAAAACAGGCAGATTGTAGCACAGCGTCTTGCCCGAGGCCGTCGGCGTGACTATGACGACGTTTTCGCCCGCTCTCAGCCGCTCTAAAGACGCGCGCTGGTGTGAATACAACCTCTCGATACCGCGCGCTCGCATGACGCGGCATATGCGCTCGTCGATCCAGTCGGGAAAATCCTCGAGCACGGCCTCGCGCGGTGGGATCTCGCGCCACTCGGTGGCGCAGTCCATGAATCTGCGCGAGCTTCGGACGCTGTCGAGCACTTGTTCCAGATTCATCCGCGATGCCTCCCGGAGAGACAACAGATAGCTTGGACAGACGCAAAAGCGGTCTTTTTCAGATATGCGACCGTTCTCTTAGATTCTACTCCAACCCGGCGCAGGCGTCAATGAAAAAAACCGGTTTACCTCCGGAGAATGCCACAACAGGTGGTATGAACTGTTGATTTATTGTCCATAAAATGTGGCACTTTTTGAGATCCGCCGCCGGCAAGAGGCCCGATCGCCGAGAAACAGGGACTTCTCCCGTCAGGCGCAATTCGTCGGAGGAGTCTTTCGGAGGAGTCTTGGGGCGTTCGGCCACTCTCGTCCTGACCAAGGAGCGAGAGGTTGTTATCCGGATACTCGCCCCCACCCTGTGAACGCCGCGGCCGCCTG
>CBDUSG010000274.1:0-5252 GCA_965369575.1 uncultured bacterium
GGCGAGAGGCTTTTTGAGATTAATGCTGATCTGGAGTATTTTCGACTCTTCGTTGAGGCAGCACAGAAACGTAAAATCAAGGGAGTAAGAACACTCTTTATAGCAGAAGACCTGGCATATCTAGAAGATTTTCGCATCGCAAAATTGCTGGACTTTTACAATACTAACAAGAAGTTTGAATGCAAGATCGTAATGAATACAGACTACGAAAGGTTTAAGATGGATGCGAAGCTTTCTGAAGATTTTGAAGACTTCGGCATCTATGGTAGACGACAGCTGTTTCTCACCAAGACCTATGAACCGAAGCGGACGGGTTTATTCGTCAGAGATAAGCGGCGAGTGAGTAACTATATCAATTTCTTTGATAACGTATGGGATTCTAAAGCGGCAAAATCAAATCCATCCGGTGCCATAAATGTCGTCACCATTGACGATCTGATCGCGACAGATGACACATCATCAGTGAGGCGAACAGATGAGCGGTAAGTCCGAGGCAGTTCTTGGTGAATTGATAACATTTCAGAATCCAAGAGGCTTTCACAACGATGGTATTGTGTTTGGTGATGACACATGCGATACGACGATCGTGCACGTGCACGGGAGCCTCGGCAATTTTTATCAGAATAAGTTCTTAAGGTTGATGGGGAAAAGATACAAGGGAATGGGAATTCGCCTCCTTTCTTTCAATCTCTCTGCGCATGACGGGTTGGCAGAGGGATATTTCAAAGCAGATGATTTTGAATATACTGGTGGCTCAATAACTGAGTTCGGTACTTGTCTTGATGACATTGAAGGCGCAGTGGCTTTTGCGAAGAGCTTCGGCAACAGGTTGATTCTGCAAGGACATAGTATGGGATGTGATCGTGTGCTGCACTATTTATTAGAACGAGGCGGTTCCCACGATTTCATTCTGCTATCACCTTGCGATAGCTATCAGCTTCAGGCAAAATGGATAGCGCCAGAAACAGTAGAACAACAGATAGAGCGGTTAAGACGAGAAGCAGTTTCAGATGCTCGCAACTATGATTGGTTACCTTTCAAGGAATACGGGATCAGATGTAAGGATGAAGAATATGTGATTCCAATTACCAGGCGATCCCTCCTCAGTGTTATGGAAGGACCCGTGTTTCGATTAATGAGACTTGACAGGCCTGTCAGATTCAGACTGGAACAGAGAGCGTTAGTCTATCTTGGAGGAAAGGATTCTCTACAGACTGCTACAAGTGAGGAGATGTTTCAATACCTTGAAGAGCGCATTCAGAGTATTGCGAGGATTTTCATTCCATGTGGTTATCATAGTCTCGAGGATTGCGAAGAAGAAGTAATCGAAAAAATCATAGAGTGGGTGCAGGAGCAGCGGAGAAGTGCGGCGGCGTTCTAGAAATTTCACGATTTCTTCCTTGTCAGGCATATTCCAGAATCTTCCGCGACGAAATATCTCTCTCCCCTTAATTTTGCAACGAAATTTCTATTAATGGGCGGCTCACGAGCCGCCCCTACCAATCCGTGTAATCTGTGAAATCTGTGGTTAGATATTCTTTCTCTTCTCTGTTTTCTCTGCGTCCTCTGCGTCCCTGCGGTGAATAGAGATTCTTCGCGTTTGCAAGGAAAATTCTATTAATTCGGGCGACAACGACAAATGGTTTCGAGTTTCGAGTTTTCGACTCGCCGCCCCTCCATTTCCAGATGTTGCTTGTTTGTAGATGTTGTTGACTTTTCGTAGGTGCGGTTGCAAAGGCGCGGCACGCGCATTTGCAACGCCGCCTGGTACTGTCCGCGGCCACTGGCCGCAAAAAAATTCTTGGAACTTCTAATTAATTATCAGGGTTTTTGGGGTCGAAAAAGACCGGCAAAAAGGCGATTCGGGGACGCTTTTGGCGAGTATTTGGCCGTTTGAGGGCGATTTTGGCGCATTTTGGCGGTTGCCGATTTCGGGCGAATTAAGGCCATAAGTGACTGCATCGACGCGGATTACGCGCAATTGGGTCGCCGAAATCGGGGTAGGGGGGCGGAGGGAGCGGAATACATCGATTGGAGGTCGGGTGAGATCTCGCGCGCCGCTGAATTTTGCATCTCGGATTTTTGCTGGGAGGATTCGGCGGATTGAAAGTCCATTTTCGATGTGATATCATCCATCCACCGAAGACGGGCAAGCTCGGCGAATGCGGGATCGCCGCGTGCTATATTGAATGGTAAACGCAGAGGGCCTGAACCCGACCGGAGAGGCAACAGATGACGACAAGCGAGAGGGCTTCGGCGCCGGTTTCGCGCAGGATTCACGGGCTTTTTCTGGGCCTGCTGGCGTGCGCCGCGCTGCTTGCGTATTCGAACAATTTCACGGCGGAATTCGTGTATGACGATTATCCATTTATCGTTGAAAATCAGGGGATCAGGACTCTTTCGAACGCGGGCCGTTTTTTCTTTGAGAGGGAGTCATTTTCCAGCAAGGGGGAATACGTCATATACCGTCCGCTGGCGAGCCTCAGCTTTGCGCTGAACTACAGGCTGAGCGGCTATAACGCGGCGCCGTATCATGCGGCGAACATATTGCTGCACCTCGCTTGCGGGCTTGCGCTTTACCTGTTGATATACACCACTTTAGGGGACGCGGTGTTCGCGTTTTTCGTGGCGCTCCTTTTTCTCGTCCACCCCGTGCAGACCGAGGCCGTCGCATGGATATCCGGCCGCGGCAATTCGATGTTTCTTCTGTTCCTGCTGCTCGCCGTTTTTTGCTACAGGAAATGGACATACCATGCGCCGCGAGGGCGGATATTTTACGGCGCGGCGCTATTGCTTTATGCACTTTCTCTCTTGTCAAAGGAGATGGCCGTCGTCCTGCCGATCCTGTTGATTGTATACGACTTATCGCTGAACCGGCCGAGCGACGGCGGGCAGTGGAAGCGGCGGTGTCTGGCCATTATCCCGTTTTTCGCGCTATCCTTTGGATATGTGGTCCTGCGCCACCTCGTGCTTGGGCAGACGGGCCAGACGCAATATTGGGGCGGCGGCCTCCTGACGACACTTCTCACAATGGCAAAGGGGCTGGCGTATTACGTTCGTCTGATGTTCGTTCCGACGCCGCTCATGGTCGAATATATAATCCCGATTTCGCGGTCGCTGCTTCAGCCGACGGTTCTAATCTCTTTATTCGCCCTGCTTTGCGCGGCATTGATCTGCGCGCTCAGCTATCGAAAGGCGCCCGTTGTTTTCTTCGGGATCGCGTGGTTTTTTGCGTCTATTCTGCCCGTGTCAAATATCATCCCTCTGAAAGCCATCATAAACGAGCGATTTCTTTATTTGCCGTCGATAGGTTTTTGCGTGCTCCTCGCTATCCCGGTTCTGGCTGCCGGGGCGGGCGCGAGAAAAAAGGAATTCCGGCGAACAATTGCCGCGTTGCTGCTGATAGCCCTGTGCTGGGGCATTCTCACTTTCGACCGAAACCGGGACTGGCGCGACTCGTTCTCGCTGTGGACGGCATCGGTGAAAACGTCTCCGGCCGGGCCGACCTCGCGATACAACATGGGGCTTGAGCTGTACAATCGCGGTCGATATGACGAAGCCGTCGAGCACCTCGAGATCGCGTGCCTGCTTCAGGAACAATTTCCGATCGCTCACGGCGCGCTGGGCAACGTGTATCTTATGCAGGGCAGGTATGACGATGCGATAGGAGAATACGAGATCGGCCTCGATCAGGCGCCCGATGACGTTCGCATCAAACAGAATCTGGCGGCGGCATGGTTAAAAAAGGGCGAGGCTCACATCGGGCGCGGCGAAACCCACATGGCCGAGCGTAGCTTTCTGAAAGCGCTTAGTTATGACGCAGGCCTCGATGTCGCAAAAGAGGAACTTGAAAAGCTTCGAGGAGCGCCGTGATTTCAGGATTCTTTCCTCACAAGGCCGTTCTGGCCTGTTGAATTGAGGTCCGACTCGAAAACTCGCATTCTTAGACGATTTTCGAACCTTTTGTTACTCGATGGCGAGCTGAATTACAGAGGTATTTTCCATATAATTTGTTTGAGCTATTCCGGAACGCCATTCTCAATTGAGCCATCCCCAAGATACCGCATGAATCCTCTCCTGAGAGCATAATAGGGACCCATTCGGCTGATGAAGGACTGAGAATACTCCACCGCATGTAGTCTTAGAAGTGCAGAATAGTAAACGAATTCTTCACCCTTCCAAGGCGACGTTTAAACGATCGGATGGGCGGAAGTTTCACTTTGGGAAAGTGGGGAAAGTCAAGTTTTGACCACTCTTTTTGTGGGAAAAAACAAGAGGAGCCGCCACATTGGACGGCCCCGCTTGCTTGACTTTTGGGTAACGCTAATCCATATCATGCGGTACAGTTACTGTAGCTGTGGCGGTGGATTGATTGCCTGAGGCATCGGTCGCTGTGAAGAGTATGGTGTATATTCTTCCGCTCCCGGCTCCAGACCTCTCCGCACGCAACCAGATATCCCCATTAGCTGTAAAGACAATGTCACCCGTTGTGTGTCCGTCGCCTATTCCATCGTCTGTCTCAGGATAATATGTGTTAGTCTCCTCTCCTTCGTTCATCGTGATACTGCTGACCTCCCAAGTGGGGCTCGGGTCGGCGATATCGAGGACATCAACGCTGGGCGAAATCTGTACCATCTTATGATTGGGAGGCCACAAGACATCCGGCTCGACGGAGACGGATAAGTCCGGAGCGGCCGTATCTACTACATAGACCATCTGCGGCGCCGACGTCGAGTTTCCGTTACAATCTGCCGCGGTCCATGTGACAACAGCATCTCCGAGGTAAAACTTCGCAGACGCATCATTCGTCAACGCCACATCACAACAGATATCCGAAGCCACAGCCTCGGCAAGAGAAACTGCCTGTCCCTCCGGGCCGGTGCATTCCACGGTTACATCGGCAGATGGCGTCAGGCTCGGCGGAGTTGCGTCGACAATGCGGATCGTCTGAGTATCAGTAGTCACATTTCCTTCACAGTCTGTCGCTGTCCAAGTGACTACGGTATCACCGAGATGGAACAGCGCCGGCGCATTATTAGTGACAGTTACGTCGCAACAGATATCTGCGAATACAGGATCGCCCAGGTTCACCGCCTGTCCGTTCGGCCCTGCGCACTCGTTAGTCACGTCCGCTGGAGCCGTCAGGCTCGGCGGGGTGGTGTCGACAACATTAACCTCCTGAACCGCTATGCTGACATTGCCCTCGCAATCGACCGCCGTCCAGGAGACCACCGTAAGGCCGAGCGGGAACA
>CBDUSG010000275.1:0-5228 GCA_965369575.1 uncultured bacterium
CGCACGCGTCTTGGGAGAAGAGGCTCCCGCCGTCGGAGCCTGCAACTTGGAGCCTGTGGTTGATGTACTCCTTTACTTCCTTCGGAACCAGCGGCGAAAGATGGTAGCGGACCTGGATCCTCTGCTTGAGTTGTCTGAGATCCGGCATATTTATTGTTTTAACCAGTTCGGGCTGGCCGACCAGCACGATCTGTATCAGCTTGCCTTTGGTCGTCTCGAAGTTCGACAACATCCGTATCTCTTCCAGATTCTTGAGGCTCAGGTTCTGCGCCTCATCGAATATGATGATTACGGGATTGGAGCGCCTCATCTGGACGAGCAGGTAGTCGTGAAAAAAATCCAGCAGCTCCATCTTCAGCCGTGTCTGCGGAATGTTGGGAATCTCCAGGTCCTTCATGATGGATCGCAGAAGGTCGGGAAACGGGGCGCAGGGATTCATTATGTACGCCGTCTTCGCCGTCTCGTCGAGTTCGGCCAGAATTGCTCGCAAGAGCGTCGTCTTGCCGGAGCCCACGGGACCGGTGAGCTGCAGGAAGCCCTTGGACTCCTGGAGCCCATACTTCAAGAAAGCGATCGCGCGCCTGTGTGCGCGGCTGTGATAGAGAAACGCCGGGTCCGGGGTCAGGCTGAAAGGCTTTTCCTTTAATTTATAGAATTCCAGATACATGAATTTTCCCGAGCCTGGGTGTCGGCTAAAACCTGTCTACAACCTTCCTCAGCCTGTCGCGCACTGAGACGGACCCGTTCCCGTCGCTGCTTTTCAGCGGGGGGATCGTCCCCATCAGCGGCTTTCCCAGAAATTCCTTGGCCTCCTGGACGCTGCCGATGGAATCGTCGAAAAAGTTGAACAATGCGATGATACCGAAGCAGGTGCCGACGCCGGCCGTCAATATGACCAGCAAAATCTGGAGTTTCTTTGGAGCGACCGGCATCAAAGTGGCCCGAGCGTATTCGATGACCCTGAACGATTCTTTGTCTCTTTCCTCAGACGCCAGCTTTTCCTGGAGCCGGACCTCTTCGACCTTTTGGAGCAGCATATTGTAGATGTTCGCCGTCACCTCGTAATTCCGGGTGAGCGTGAGCAGTTGCTGCTCCTGGGCGGGCGTGCTCATCACCTTCTTCTCATTTTCCTCGATGCGCTTGCCGAGGTTCTCGATGCGGTTCTTCAGTCCCTTCATGCCCATCAGCGTGTTCTGCTTTTCCCGCGCCAGTTGCTGATACACGGGATTCAGCATCGACGTCTCCGAGTCCACGGTGGACTCCATGACTTCGGCCCTCTGCCTTTTCAGGTCCTCGATCTGTCCCCTGAGTTCGATCACCTTCGGGTGCAGCTCGGTGTAGTTCGTCCGCAGCCGCGTGAGCTCGATCTCCATGCCCACGATTCTTTCATCGAGGACTATGCCCATGGGGTTGGCTTCCCGCTTGACCTCGGAGACGATGAGTTCGCTCTGCTTCTCGAGCTCCTCATTGATATATTCGAGCCGCGTGGCCAGCTCCTGCATCTCGAGTTCGCGGGCGAGAAGTTCCGACTTGTCGGCGGCGAGCTGGGTCAGGTTCAAATTTATGTGGCTCGGGAGCTCGGAAATATGCTTTTCCTTGAATTGCTTGAGATGGGCCTCGGCCTCTTCGAGCTTTCGCCTGTAGCTCTCCAACTCCTGTTTGATGAATTCGTAGTTCCGGCCCACCACGCTGAGTTCGGCCCTTGTCTTTTCTTCGACAAGCGTGGAAACGAGGATGTTGAGAATTTCGGCATTGACGCTCGAGCGAGTGCCGCTATAGGAAAACACGAGGAATCTCGGCGGTCTCTGCCGGAATTCTATGCCTCTTCGCAGAAGGTTGATCACGGCTTCCTTTCTTGCAAGATCGGCCTGCGAAAAATCATCGGGCTCCTTTTCCGGGCTGAGCATTTTCTTCAGATTTCCGAGGTTGTACTTGTCGGCGTTTTCCACCAGCGCGTCGGCGCCGACCTCGTCGACGACCTTTGAAAGGACGCTCCACCTGAGGGTGCTTTCCGCGAAGATTTTGAGCTGATCCCGGAGTGCCACCGGTCGCCCCAGTCGGGACGTCTTCAAGGGATTTTCTATCGTGCCCCGGTCGACCTCGACTACGCACGTGCTCTCGTAGACATTGGGCAGGAAAGAACTGGCAAAACCGAGGAACGCCATGACCGCGCACGCAGGTATCAGACCGTGCCATTTGTACTTGCGGCCGATTTCGATGTAATCGCTCGCGCTTAATCCGTCTGTCTTTTGCATCGCTGGATTCCCGTGTTGGTTGGCCCTGAGAATTGTGGCCGGATAATCTAAAACGCCGCTTCGTAAGCTTGAATATCACTCAAGGCGCTGCCCACACCCAGGATCGGCGTAAAGGGGAACAAAACCTGTTCCACGGCGTAGCCGGCCTTTGCGAATCCGTTCGGCGGGACATAGACTATGTCGCCCGGCTGGAGACGGAGGTCTTTTGACTGCTCGCCCTTCCGGACGACCTCCTTGAGGTTAATGTCGATTACCGTCGGGCTCTCCAGGCTCCCGCGAACAAGAATCACGCGTCCGAGAGAGGCGCGCCTGGTGAAGCTGCCGGCGTCCTCGACGGCCTCAAACACGCTCGTTGTACCCGTATAGGGAAACGCGCCCTGCCTGAAAACCTCGCCGATGACGTATATCTTCTTGCTGTTGAAGCCGGTCACGATGACCGATACGGCGGGATTCTTTACGTACTTCGAGAACCGCTCGGTCAGCTCGTCGGTCAGCTCGGCCGGGGACAGGCCCTCGGCGAAGACATCCCCTATCAAAGGAAGCGATATCTTGCCGTCCGGGCGAATGGTGACCGTCCTGTCGAGCTCGGACTGGGGAATCACCGATATCTCTATCGCGTCCGGCGCCTCCAGCAGATAGGTCTCCATTCTCTCGACCGGGTATTGATCGACCGTACCGTAAGAGTGAGGGGTCGCGAGGAATCCCCTGCCCGATCCGCAACCCGTGCTCAGAGTGAGAATTGCCGCTACAGATAGTATGAAGAGCTTTTTCATGTCCGGGCCTCCTTCGGCTGCCCAAAAGGGTTTCTCGACTGGCGGAGGGAAAAGGTCCCCGCAGCTAGTGTCGTGTCAACCGTATATTGACGGCAGGGTAAAGGCAACATCTGTGCCACGCAGACGCGCAAGGGGCGAGAGGGCCGGGCGCAAACCGATACCGCAAGGGGCTTATCGAGGCTATTTGAGCACGGGTAGCGAGAGAAATTTCGAACTTGCGCGTGACTCTATGGATGATTGTAACCGCTTGTCAGACAATGTCTTAAGTTGCTCAATCCAGGCACTGACCGCACTCGAGTTCTCACTAACGACGCGGTGACGCTCGGGACAATTTAAGGGCATTTTCTGCAATGGTAAAAGAGCGGGTTCATGCCTTTGCAGAACTGTTCATATTAGTTTTTATTTGATTGAATTAGCAGAGAAATGTTCAGAACTATCAACATTGTCTCATGAAGCCAACTTCTCTCGGTCCTTTTTTGGGCGGATGCGGAAAATCCGGCCCCTATGGGCCGGGCCGATCCATCGAAAGCCGGTTCCATCGCGTTTACTATGGAACATCCGCCCATGTCACCGGCAAAATCATTGCGGTCATTCAATCGTGTTAATCATTGTTGTCGTTGAAGTTAGCCGCCGCCGCCCACGTATCTCTCAGATCGAGATCGAGATGCCTGGCGTCGCCCATGCGCCCCGTCTGAAGGCCGGCCGTATATCGAAATGTTCGGAAAAATCAACATGGGCCTCCGGGCCTCATCTCTATGCCTTACCGGGCTCTTTTGTTGATGTTTCGGTTAAGATCGAAATGCGCCCGCGACAGAGGCGGCCGGACGCCGGATCGAGCCCCCGCTACGGCAAGTAACCAAGCAAATAACCATATGACGCATCGGCCCGCCGGACAATAATCGCAAACCCCGCTTTTCCTTGACATTCAGCGCCTAGATATGCTAATATTTTGCTCTGCGTGGAGGAATCGCGAACAAATCCTTCCGGAGGCAGTTGCGGCGATCCAAACAGGACTTACCCCGGTCGTTTGGGCGCTGAGATTATCGGTGGTTCCCGTAGGCTAACCCGTCCAAGACGGGTGAATTGCGACATTTCCGACATTTCACAAGCATTCTCGCAAAGAGGGAGGAACAGATGGCTAAAGCCAAGAAGATGAGGAGTGATATCGAAATAGCGCAGTCGATCAAGCTCAAGCCGATCGAGGAAATAGGGGCCAAGATGGGCTTGAGGAGACAGGACCTCGAGCTGCACGGCGATTATATCGCGAAGATAAAGCTTGAGGTCATCGATCGCCTGAAGAAAAAGAAGAGGAACGCCAAATATATCGACGTCACGGCCATCACGCCCACGCCTCTGGGCGAAGGCAAGACCGTGACCACCATCGGTACCGGCCTCGCCCTCAACTATATAGGGAAAAAGGCAATCATAGCCATCCGGCAGCCGTCGATGGGTCCGACCTTCGGCATCAAGGGCGGCGCCGCCGGCGGAGGCTACTCGCAGGCGCTCCCGATGGAAGATTTCAACCTGCATCTCACCGGCGACATTCACGCCGTCGGCCTGGCCAACAACCTGCTCGCCGCCTATCTCGACAACCACATCGTCAAGGGCAACAAGCTGGACATAGACCCCAACACGATCACATTGAGACGCGTGGTCGACGTCAGCGATCGCATGCTGCGCCAGATTGTCACGGGGCTGGGCGGAAAGCTCAACGGGATTCCGCGCGAGAGCGGATTCGACATTTCCGTCGCCTCCGAGGTGATGGCCATCCTGGCGCTTACCAACGGCCTCAAGGACATCCGCAAGAGGCTCGGCAAGATTGTCGTTGCGTTCACAAGGAAGGGCAAGCCCGTGACGGCGGAAGACCTCAAGGTTGCGGGCGCGATGGCCGTGCTCATGAAAGACGCCATCAAGCCCAATCTGATGCAGACAACCGAGCATACGCCCGTGCTCGTGCACGCCGGCCCGTTCGCCAACATCGCGCACGGTAACAGCTCCATCCTGGCCGACATGATCGGCATAAAATCAGGCGAATATCTCGTGACCGAGAGCGGATTCGGCGCCGATATCGGAATGGAAAAGTTCCTCAACATAAAGTGTCGCATGAGCGGCCTCGTGCCCGATGCGGTCGTGCTCGTGGCCACGATCCGCGCGCTCAAAATGCACAGCGGCAAGTTCAGAGTCGTCGCCGGCAGGCCGC
>CBDUSG010000276.1:0-5219 GCA_965369575.1 uncultured bacterium
TGATCCGCCGAATGTGGCACGGCTCAGCGGGATCGTGGGCGAGGCCTACGTGCTGGGTAAGGGCGATACGGAATGGAGTTACGCCGAGCCGAACCTGGTTGTCGAGAGGGGCGATCTGCTCCAGACGAACGAGACCGGCATGGCGGAAGTCCAATTCGAACGGAGGCTTACGCTTCGCATCGGCGAGAATGCGCGCGCGGCCATGGTGGAATTGGCCGAAAAGAAGGTAGTCGGCCTGGACAGAGGCAGCGCTTATATTAGAATCACAGAATATCTTCCCGCCGGTGCGGGATTTGTCGTCACGTTCCCCGCCGGGCAGCTTACGGCGATAGGGGAGACACTGGCCAGAATCGACGTTCGCGATGACGGCGGCGCCGATCTGAGGGTATTTCGAGGCAGAGTCGAGCTGGAAACGGCATCCGAGCCCGCGCAAGCCATTCGCTCGGGCCGAAGTTTGTTCATTAATCCCGATGGCGGTACCAGATTCGCCTACTAC
Source organism: uncultured bacterium (assembly GCA_965369575.1). GTDB lineage: Bacteria > Abyssobacteria > SURF-5 > SURF-5 > SURF-5 > CBDUSG01. The sequence continues at coordinate 497 of CBDUSG010000276.1, forward strand.
GACCCTGCGCAAAGAGACGAATTTGACACATGGAACGAGGAGCGCGACATAGCTTTGTCGATATATGAGCGGCCGGACTATATCGCCGAGGACATCGTAGGCGCCGAAGACCTCGAGGGCTACGGAGAATGGGTCTACTCGGGGAGAGTCACTACACACGTGTGGCGACCCTACGTGGTCGAGACGTGGAAGCCGTACTATAACGGACGCTGGTACTACAGCAGCTATTCCGGGTGGACATGGATCGCCGAAGAACCGTGGGGCTATGCGACCCACCACTACGGTGCATGGGAATACGATCCATACTACGGATGGGTGTGGGTGCCCGGATACGAATACAGGCCCGCACACGTGAGCTGGGTGACTTATGACGATTACGTCGGATGGGTTCCGATTGGATATCACGGATACCCGGTCGTCACGACGTACCCATATTATGTGACGGACGCGTTTGTCGATTTCGCCGGTATTTTCTCGATTACGTTTTTCCATACCAGCCATTTCAACCATCATGGCCATCACCACGGCCACCACGGCCATCACGACGACCACCGTGGCCATCATGACGACGATGATCATCACGACGGTCATCACAATGACGACGGCAACGCCCACCACGATGGCGATGGCGATGGTCACCATGACGGCGGCGACGGTGAACTGAATACACCGAACCCTGAGAACTCCGATGGCATCGGCGAAGGCGGCGAGCAGGTTCCCTCCACGGCCAGGACCCGCAAGGAGAAAGTCAGGGACCGACTCCCGGCCGATCGCCAGGAGCTGGACCTCGACAGGATCAAGGACGCCAAGCTTCGGTTTACACAGAATCCCGAAAACCTGAATAAGCTGAAGAACTCTCCCAAGGGCAGGAGCGCGATTCAAAAGCTCGATCGCGAAAAAATCCTGGACATGAAGGGGCATCCCGAACTCGGCGCCAAGGTCGCGAAATGGGATGACGGCGGCGCCCGCGCCGGAAAGATTCGCACGGCCTCGACCTCGGCGGGCTTGCCGAAAAAGGTCAGTCGCGAAAGCGCCGGGAATTTCGATTTCCGCAGCCAACTCAAGGAACGGAAAGCTAGCGCGCCGAAGATAAGGCGCGCGCAGCATTCCAATGGTCGCCTCGACTCGGCGGTATCCAGCGGATCGCTCGCATCGAAAAACAGAGACGCGCCCTCCCGCATCGACAAAGCAAGAGGCGCGGCCGAGAGCCGCGGCCGCATGCCGCAGAATATATCGACGGATCAAGCTTCGCGGCGGCGCGACAACATGGGACAGCATCGCAAGAAATGGGACGAGTTCAAAAGAGCGCGCGACGCAGAGCGGATGGACAGATCTCGCAGGGTTTCCTTGGCGGGCCGGAAATCCGCGAGAACGATAGAGATCAACGAAAGGGACATTAAGCGCGCGCAGGCCGGCGTCGGACGCGAAAACTCGCGCTTCGCGGTTTCATCGATTCCGCGCGAACGCGTGAAAATGCGCGAACGCCCAAAAGTGAAGGACATACCGTCTGCGATCAGGGCGCCGCAGGTTCGCGAGGCATCAGAGAGCAGGCGGAGCGATGCCGCAAGGAGCGAGGCGTCTCGACGGGGGATGTCTCGACGGAAGCCATCATCGAGCGTTCGGCAGATGAACACACGGCAGAGCGCGCGCGCAATAGACAGAACTCCATCCATGCCGGCGCGAAGCGCGCCCGAGCGCGTCAATCGCTCAGGCTCATCGCGCGGTCTCGATCGTCGAATCGCCCGACCGGCGCCGACGCATAGAGCCGTGCGACAGCCGTCGGTCGTCCAGGGGCGGACATCCAGCCCGGGCGGTGAAAGGGCCCTCTCGGGCCGCAGCGCCAGGCGTTCCGGCATGAACAGCCACTCGGGCTCGAAGGCGTCGAATACATTTGCGCGCTCGCGGGGACACCGACGCCGCTGATCCATCATCCATAACCTGATCTCCGAACGAGGCGCGGTCGCACACCGGCGGCCGCGCCTTCCTTTTTATTCCATCCGGCGGATTGTGGAATCTTACCGGCGATCATGCAGAGATGACAGGTCGCTGAAATGTTTCCTGTTCGAGGGATAGAGGTCGCGGTAGATTGAATAGCAGCGTTCGTACAATTCGATGTTTGATGGGGTAGGGGAGATATGATCGGATTCTTTGACGGTTCTCCGTACAGCGTCGGCGCAGCTTTTGTAAACGCCCGCTCCCACTCCCGCCAGCAAGGCGGCCCCGAAGGGCGCGGCGTCGGCAACATCGAGCGTGCACGCGATCTGCCCGAATACGTCGGCCTGAATCTGACGCCAGAGCGCGCTCTTTGCGCCGCCGCCGACGAGGACAATTCTGTTAACGTCCACTCCAAGGTCGCGCACAAGCTCGAGGCTGTCGCGCAGCGCGAACGCGACGCCTTCCATTACGGCGCGCGCCATGTGGGCCTTGGTGTGCCTGAGGCTGAGGCCGACGAACATCGCGCGGGCGTCTGAGTCGGCGTGCGGCGTTCGCTCGCCGCTGAGATACGGCAGGAATATGAGTCCTTCCGCGCCGGGCGGCACGGTCGCCGCCATTTCGGACAGCAGGTTGTAGACACCGACGCCTTTTCGTCTGGCAAGCTCGATCTCGGTGCCGCAGAGATTATCCTTGAACCACTTGAGCGACAGCCCGGCCGCAAGCGTGACGCCCATCTGGTACCACATGTCCGGCGCTGCGTGGTTCATGCAGTGCAGGCGCATTCGCTCGTCCACCCGATGCTCAGCCATCGCCGCAAGCACAACCCCTGACGACCCGATGCTGGATTGGACCGCGCCCTCCTCGATGATCCCGGCGCCGAGTGCGGCACATGCGTTATCGGCGCCGCCCGCGACGACCGGCGTGCCCTCCTTCAGACCGGTCTCGCGGGCCGCCTCGCTCGTGATGCGGCCGGCGACCTCGTGCGAGCCGATGACCGCTGGCAGTATTGACGGGTCGATCTCGAGCGCGGAAATGATTTTCTCGGACCACCTGCGCGTTCCTACGTCGAACAGGATCGTGCCGGCTGCGTCGGAAACATCGGTGGCGAGCTCTCCGGTGAGTTTGTAGCGGACGTAATCCTTCGCGATGACCAGATGCCGCAGCCGCTCGAACTCCGCGGGCTCGTTCTCGCGCAGCCACAGCAGCTTCGGCGCGGTAAATCCCTCGAGCGCCGGGTTCGACGCCTCGGCGCGCAGGAGTTCGACGCCGACGCGCTCGTTTATCGTCTCGCACTGGCTCGTTGTGCGCGTGTCGCACCACAGGATCGCCGGACGAATGACCTTCATTTCCTCGTCGAGGAATACCGACGTATGCATCTGTCCCGACAGCCCGACCGCGGCGATCTCGCCGGCGTCGACGCCTCTGTCCAGGAGTTCGCACGTCGCAAAGCAGAAGGCGTTCCACCAGTCGGCGGGATTTTGCTCGGCCCACTTCGGTCGCGGCGCCGAGATTTCATATCCCGAAAAACTCTCGGCCGCTATTGTTCCGTCAGTCCGCACCGCCAACGCTTTTACGCCCGTCGTGCCGACGTCGGCTCCAAGAAGCATCGCCATCATCTCTCCTTTACGGGTGAGGCGCGGACTCTATCAAGCTCACCTGCCGCCATGAAGCATAGCGGAATAGCGGTCGGGGCGCAGCGCTTTGTCAGGTTTTGCCATTGTGCTCGATAGTTATGACAATTTTCCCCTTCGCGTGTCCTTCTCCATAGTACCGGAGAGCCTCAGGAGTCTCGCTTAAAGGGTAAACTCTATCAATAATTGGCGCTACTTTGCCGGCTTCAAACAGCTCTTTTAGGGAATTTAGATCCTTCGCATTTGGTTTATGTATCAGGATACCCGTTTTCTTATTCGTCGTCATTGAAATCAATGGTCCCAGGAACATAACCTGGAAAATTCGAACCATGGAACCTCCGACCATGACATAAACGCCCTTAGGGTTCAATGCGCGCATATGATCGAACATCGACAGATTTCCCACAAGGTCAAGAATCAGGTCATAGCGCTGCCCATTTCGCGAAAAATCTTCTTGAGCGTAATCGATGACATGGTCTGCGCCAATCGAGCGCAGCATGTCCAATTTCCCGGCGCTGTCCACGCCGGTCACTTCAGCCCCGAACGATTTGGCAATCTGCGCTGCAAACGGACCCACGCAACCGCCCGCGCCATTAATTAAAACCTTTTGTCCCGGCTGAATCTGTCCCTTATGGCGAAGACCCTGCAGGGCGAGGACCGCCGCATGAGGCACAGCCGCGGCTTCCTCGAATGTCATATCGATCGGCTTCAGCGCTAATGCATTTTCGCAAGCGCATACATACTCGGCAAAACCGCCCCAACCACACCCGGATATGTCCCCGAACACCTCATCGCCCGGCTGAAACTGCTTTGCGTTTCCGCCGACCGCTTCAACCCGCCCCGCCATATCAGCTCCGAGTATCTTGTATTTTGGTTTTAGAAGCCCTCCCAGGCGGTTCAAGAATGGTGTGCCTCTCAGGAGATCCCAGTCCCATGAATTTACGGATGCCGAATGAACTCTTATCAGTACTTCATTGTCCTTTGGAATCGGTTTTGCTACTTCCTTGAGCTGAAGAACATCGGGTGGACCATACTTGTGATATACAATTGCTTTCATAAGTGTTCCTGCAAGATTAGCTTGATCCGGCTATTCCGTTGCCTGTGCCGATTCCTCTGGCTCACTAACCTAACAACAGCATCGGAAGATGTCAAGGAAA
>CBDUSG010000277.1:0-5201 GCA_965369575.1 uncultured bacterium
GACGGGGGCGGCAAGAAAATGCAGCTTGACGCCCTCTTCCTCAGCCTCTTCTATTTCCCAATCCGTGGCCGGCATCTCGGCCCGCGAGCGCCGGTACAGGATGGTGACCTCTTCAGCCCCGAGCCTGAGCGAGGTGCGCGCGGCGTCGATGGCCGTGTTGCCGCCGCCGATGACGACGACCTTCTTGCCGAGTTCCATGGGGGCGCCGAGCACGACGGACCTCAGGAAATCCGTGCCGGGCAGCACGCCGTCGAGGTCTTCTCCTTCGACCCTCATGGTCGAACTCTTGTGCGCGCCCACGGCGAGAAACACGGCGTTGAATCCCTCGGAGAGAAGATGGTCTATTGTGAAATCCTCGCCCAGAGACTGATCGGTCTTGAGCTCGACACCCATGCGCAGGATCGATTCGATCTCGCCATCGAGCACGTCCGGCGGCAGGCGATAGTCGGGTATGCCGTAGCGAAGCATACCGCCGGGCTTTGGAAGCGATTCGAGGATCGTCACGGCGTGCCCTTCTCGGGCCAGGTAGTAGGCGGCTGAGAGCCCGGCCGGTCCGGAGCCGATTATCGCCACTCGGAATCCGGTCGCGGTTTTGATCGGAGTCGCGTAATCCACCGAGTGATCGGCGGCGAATCGCTTGAGCGCGCAAATCGGCAACGGATCGTCAACGATGTTCCTGCGGCAGGCGTCCTCGCACGGATGCGGGCAGACGCGGCCGATAATGCCGGGCAGCGGGAGATGCTCTTTGATCAACTGCACAGCCGCGGTGTACGCTCCCCTGGCGATCAGGGCGAGGTAGCCCTGGATGTCGATGCCGGCGGGGCATGCGATCTGGCAGGGAGCGACGCAATCGCCGTGATGCTCGGCAAGCAGGTCCTTGAGGGTTTTCTCGCGAGTGGAGATGACCAGGTCGCTGCTCGTGCTGATATCCATGCCGTCGGCCACACGCGTGTTGCACGAGGTGACGAGTCCTTGCTCCGAGACCTCGACGACGCACATCTGGCACGAGCCCAGCGGCTCCAAATGCTCGTCATCGCAAAACGCGGGGACGGTGATTCCGTTCTCTTTGCACACCTGCTGGATAGTCTGCTCGGTGCTTGCGAAGACTTCCCGCCCGTCCAGCGTTATCCTGACTGTTGACATGAATCCTCTCCTCTTGTAACTCCGAATGGAATCCTTATGCTTGGGCTTGTGCGCGAGACCGGAGATGAATTTCAGCGGGGCGTTCTGTTCTGGCCGGGCGCGCCAGGGGAGATATAGAGCCAGCTACACCGCGATACTTTCCGGCGTCGGCTTCTATTATACAATGCGCGCCCCAGCCATTGCAAGGGCGCCCGAGCCTCTTGTTTCTTTCTTTTGAATAGAGAGAAACGGGCAAAGAGAGAAAACATGAGAGTATCGATTCGCCATGCAAATCGTCGATCTCTTTCCTGTCCCCGGCGACTCGCAAAATGCTCGGCCGTTTCCAATGCCAGAAGGTTGCGCGTGGATGAGAGTGTGTAGCGCAGTTGCGCCGGGTAAGTTTATGCGGACAGAAGCGTGGGGATTATTTGCCGGAACGCGCGTCTCCGCGGCGGGTTGTGCCGGCCATGTCCGTCCACCGCTGAATCGATACCGACTGGTTTGGGTATTCCTTGCGCGGCTGCCCCTTCACGAAATGTTCTTCTCCGAGCCTGACCAGCCGCATCAGTCCGTCTTCGAGTTCCTGCCTCTTGGCTTCGATTTCCTCCATCGTCGCGTCCGCCGGCACATGCACCGGATCTCCGAAGAAGTATGCGAACTCGTTAAACGGCAGGGGAAACAGCGTCCTGTCCCACGTTCCCAGCAGCGCCTTTCGCTTCGCCGTGGCTCTGACCGGATAGACGGGAATGCCCGATTCCTTGGCGACGACGATTATCCCCTTCTTGACCTTGTACCTCGGGCCGCGCGAGCCGTCGACCGCCAGGCCGAAAAAGACTTTCTTGTGCGTGCGGACATAATCGATGACTTCGGAGAGCGCCTCGCTGCCCGCCATCGAGCTTCCGCCGCGCACCGGAGTAAACCCCATCCTCCTGATGATCAGCGCCATTATCTCGCCGAAGTCGCTTCTGCTCACCATCGTGACGACGTTATGGTTGCGAAACGTAAAAGGCGCGAGCATAAGGTCTTGATGCCACATCGCGCCGAGGATGCTGACGTCTTCATCCTTTCGGACCAGCATCGAGTCGTAGTTGTAGAAGAAGCGCTTGCTCGTGAGAAAAACGAAATACATGTACAGCTTGTAAATGGGCGGGAAAATCCATATGATCGCCCGCACGAGGAGATTAACTTTTCGCGTCTTCCTGGGTTTTTCCGGGGGAGCGGTCATATATTAAGCATCTTCGAGATACTTGCGGGTCACCCTCACGTATTTCTCCGCCCAATATTTGTTTCCGGCGGCCTCTTCTTCGGAAAGCTGCTTTTTGATCTTGGCGGGCACCCCGATGACCAGGCTACGCGGCGGGATTTTCATGTTCGGCGTGACGAGCGCGCCGGCGCCGATCGTGGATTGGCGGCCGACGACGGCCCCGTTCATGACGATCGCGCCCATGCCGACGACGACCTCGTCTTCGATGACGCAGCCGTGGAGGTTGACGCCGTGGCCGACGGTGACATAGTCGCCGATGATGCACGGCCACTCGTCCGCGACGTGCAGCGTCGAGTTGTCCTGGATATTGCTGCAGGCTCCGATGCGGATGTCGTTAATGTCGCCGCGCAGGACCGAGTTGAACAGGATGCTCGCATTGTCGCCGATCTCGACGCCGCCGATTATCCTGGCCCCCTCGGCGATGAAGGCCGTCGGGGCGACTGTCGGCTTGCGGTCGCCGTAGTTGATCATCATAACGTGTCGGTTCAGGGGTTCGTCTCCGACGCCTCGCCGAATACCTCCGCCAGCGTGGAACATATCTCGCCGACGGTCGCATAGCTTTCGACGCACGCGATGATCGGTTCCATCAGGTTTTCTTCTCCCGACGCCGCCTCGCGAAGCTGCTTGAGAGATTTTTCAACTGCGGAACCGTCGCGTTCGGCGCGAAGCTTCTTGACAAACTCGATCTGCTCGGACTGCACTTTCGGGTCGACCTCGAGCAGCTTGTCGGGCGGCGGCTCTTCGGCCTGAAACTTATTGACGCCGACGATCACTTTGTCGCCGGATTCGACCGCCAGCTGATAATGGTATGAGCTGTCCTGGATTTCACGCTGCATATATCCGTCTTTGATCGCCGCTATCGCCCCGCCCATCGAATCGATCTTCTCGATGTATTCGGTCGCGGCCTTTTCGATCTCGTTGGTCAGGCTCTCCACGAAGTACGAGCCGCCCATGGGATCGATCACGTCTGCGGCGCCGCTCTCGTAGGCGATAAGCTGCTGCGTTCGCAGCGCCAGGCGCACGGCCTCCTCGGTCGGCAGGCAGAGCGCCTCGTCGCGCGAGTTTGTGTGCAGCGACTGCGTGCCGCCCAGAACGGCCGCCAGCGCCTGCATCGCGACGCGGACGACGTTGTTCTCGTGCTGCTGCACCGTCAGCGTGCAGCCGGCAGTCTGCGTGTGGAAGCGGAGCTTTGTCGAGTTGGGCTTCTTCGCGCCGAAGCGTTCCTTCGCGATGCGCGCCCACAGCCTGCGGGCGGCGCGGAATTTAGCCACCTCTTCGAAGAAGTTGTTGTGCGAGTTGAAGAAGAACGAGAGCCGGCCGGCGAACGCGTCGACATCGAGCCCCGCTCCTACGGCGGCGTCCACGTAGGCGATCGCGTTGGCAAGTGTGAAGGCTATCTCCTGGGCCGCCGTCGAGCCGGCCTCGCGTATGTGATAGCCGCTGATGCTGATCATGTTCCAGCGGGGCAGTTTCTCGGTGCAGTATTTGAACGTGTCGGTCACGAGCCGCATCGACGGATTTATGGGGAACCGGTGTGTCCCTCGCGCGACGTATTCTTTCAGGATGTCGTTCTGGATCGTGCCGCCGAGCTTGTCGAGCGGCGTCCCTCGCTTTTTCGCGAGCGAAACGTACATCGCGAGCAGGATCGCGGCCGTCGAGTTGATGGTCATCGAGGTCGTAACCTTGTCCAGCGGAATTTCGTCGAAGAGTATTTCGATGTCCCGCAGCGAGTCGATCGACACACCCACCTTGCCGACCTCGCCGTCGGACAGCGTATGATCGGAGTCGTAGCCTATCTGGGTGGGCAGGTCGAACGCGATGCTCAGGCCGGTCTGGCCGTGCTCGAGGAGAAAGCGGTAGCGACGGTTCGACTCGCGCGCGTTTGCGAACCCGGCGTACTGCCGCATCGTCCAAAGGCGGCCTCTGTACATAGTGGGCTGCACGCCGCGCGTATATGGGTACTCGCCGGGGAATCCGAGATTCTCCCGGTAGTCGTCCCCGTCCGCGTCAAGCGGCGAATATATCCGCTTAAGCTCTATGCCGGAGTCGGTCTCGAACTTCTCGGACCGCTCGGGAAACCTCTCGAGCACCTTGCCGAGCGTTTTCTCTTCCCACTCCTTGTGCAGTCTTTTCAGGTCTTCCGTGTCCATGGCATCTATCCTTTGGGGTGTCCGGTCGAAAACGCCGGGGAATGCAAGCTCTTCGGTCCGTTCATTCGGCGATAACGACAAGCACAGCGCCCTCGTTCACGCTCTCGCCGCTCGAAACCTTGATCTCCTCGACGGTTCCCGCCACGGGCGAGGAGATGTTGTTTTCCATCTTCATCGTTTCGATAACAATGAGCGTGTCGCCGACCTTGATCGTCTCGCCGACGCTCACCTTTACATCGATAATGAGGCCCGGCAGCGGCGCCTTTATCGTGGTCAGGCCGCCGACCGTCTCGACTGCAGCGTTCGGGGCCTTTGCCAGAGCGCCCGCCGCCGGTGGCGGTTCGTTCACGACGACGAGCTGCGGCGCCGTCGGCGAGGTAAGGTCCTTGATGCCGATCTCGTACGGCGTGCCGTTGACGGTCACGAGCGCACCCTCGGCGCTGATTTTGGTAACCTCGACCAGGTATGCCTTGTCGTTGAGCAACACCTCGAATCTTTTCACGAAAGGATGCCTCCTGCCTTACAGCGGTATGTTACCGTGCTTTTTCGGCGGGTTGGTGTCACGCTTGTTCTGCAGCATTTCCAGGGCCTTTACGAGCTTGGCCCTCGTTTCGCGCGGCTCGATCACTTCGTCGACGTAACCGACCTCCGCCGCGATGTACGGG
>CBDUSG010000278.1:0-5180 GCA_965369575.1 uncultured bacterium
TTGACCGCGCCGGATCGGACGGCGGTCTGAGCGGTCGCATGCGTGCCGACAAAGAATAAGAGGGAGACAGCCACCGCCAGCTTGAGAAAGGCGCCCCTTGCCGTCGCGCCTGTCGTAAAGCTCTTCACGTTTGCTCTCCCGCGCGTATCGGTTGCTGCTCCATCACCCATATGACTTTCATTTTGCTGTTGCCGACTTCGTATACCATGACGGAGCAGTCTTCGGAATCCACGCTGTCGATTATGCAATCGTTCGCGGCCAGCGTCGGCGTCTCATTGCCCGGGATATATGCGAGCGCCACAACGATCGCGACGGCCACCGCTGCGACGGCGGCCCACGCCGGCCTGGGTATCCAAAGTATGCGTGCGAGCCTGTCCAGCGGCGACTCGCGCCCGGGAACGCTCGAGGCGGCGACGGCGGCATCCACATTTGCCCATATCTGCGAGAGGTCTTGTTCGCCGACAGAGTCCTTGTAATGCGCTTGCAGGACGCGGCTTATGCACCGGAGCTTTTCCAGCTCGCTCGAGCAGTTCTCGCACTGGCGAAGGTGCTCGCTTATATCGTCGAACTTCCGCCCGCCCACCTGGCGGTCATGGTAGCCGTCGAGCAGCCGCATGACTTTATCGCAGTCAATCGCCATTATTATCTCAACTCCTCACGCCTTCGTCAACCATTTTATCAATCCAGATGCGGCTCAAGCAATTCCCGCAGTTTTTTTCGCGCATAATGAATCCTCGACATCACGGTCCCCTGCGAACAGCGCATCACCTCTGCAATCTCCCTGTATGACAATCCCTCGATCTCCCTGAGCACTATCGCGGTGCGCTGCTCGTGCGGCAGTTCCTGTATCGCGCCGTCAATCAACTCGCCGAGCTCTTTTTTCATCAGCCGCGAAGCCGGGTCTTCCGCGCTCGGGGCGATCGGATAATTCCCCTTTTCCTCGTCCTGCTCGATCTCTTCGCGAAACTCGATCTCGTCGCGCCGGCTTGCCTTCCGCCCAAGGTCGATAGCGGTGTTGGCGGTAATCCTGTACAGCCACGTGTAAAAGCTCGATTTTCCCTTGAATCTGTCGAGCGAGCGATAGGCCTTTATGAAAGCCTCCTGCACCGCGTCGAGCGCGTCCTCCCTGTTGCCCAGCAAACCATACGCGACGGCGTAAATTCTCCGCTGATACCTCTCGACCAATGTCTGAAAAGCCGCGCGGTCGCCGCTCCGCGTCTTTTCTATGAGTTCCCCGTCAGAGGGCATGCTTTCGCTTGGCTCCTCAATACTTAGACGCCCTTGATGCCCCGATATTCAACAGGGCGCCGAAGGGGCGTCCGCCGGAAATTTTTACGGCTGAAAAACTATGCCGAAATTGGTCGCAAACGGCCCGAAGGACGAGGAATTTAAGCGCGCTCTCGACAAATATTGATCTCTCGGCTTCGTGTGGTCGGCTATGGGGAAAAAGACGTTGCCGTTTGGCACGCAACCTATTGCCTGCCAATGCTTTGGGGTTCGGGATAGGCTTCGGAATCGGAAGGGCTCCCCTGTCCGCCACAGCCGGCGCGCCCTAGTTCTCAGGTAAGGTGTGCCTGATGGACACAGCGACCTCGTTGGGCACTTTGGCCTTGCCGTCTTTGTCGAAGATGATAAGCTGACGGCTCAGGAGAGAGTCGAGCACCTTCGGGGTCGCGCCAAAGCTGCTGAAGGACTGTTCTTCGAAGAATCTCGGGTCCTGTGAAAGTTTGAACAGGACGGCATACTCGATGTCGCTAAGGTCGGCCAACTGTTGCGAGATGTCGGCGGGCTGAAAGTTGAAACTCAACTGCCGGTTCAGTTTGTCGAGTGTCTTCTCAAGCGCCCTGATCTTATTCTCGGTGCTGCTTATGCTGCTGACGATCTTGCCGACCCTGTCCGAGGTCTCCGCCGACTTGGCCTTGCTCGTTCGGCGTGTTCGGCTCTGGACCATCTCGGATTCGTGGGCAAGGAAATCCTTGAGGTTGAAAATCAAGTCGACCACCTTATGGTGAAGCTCGGTTGTCGTGGCCGTTATCTCCCGGCTAAGGCGCACGGTGTCCAGATAATACCTGTGCGACTGCCACAGCGTAAAGCCGGAGACAACGAGCATGCAGACACACAGCACGAAGGATATCACCAGCAATGAAGTTGCTATGTTCATGCTCTCCGCAGTCTGCGCGGCATAGGCGGGAGCCGAAATCAGAAAAAAAGCAAGAATGCAGATAATTGTTGAAAAACCGGCCCCTGGTGTCCCGTCAGTCCGGCTTGGCTTGCGCATTTCCTCCCCCTTGCCGATGCGTACGCAATTCCACTGCATCCAGGCGGAAATATTATACAACCCGCCGAGTTCGCTGTCAAACCGGAGGTGAATTAGCATTATTTGGAACGGCGGAATTTAACGGTTCAGGAATGGAGATGACCGAATCTGGCAGAGAGGGCGGGACTGTCGGCCGTACCTAGAGAGCCATACAGATGAGCGATGCATAAATCGGTGCTTTATCAGATAATAGATTGATGCCAAGCTCGCTTCTCTGTCGGAATTTGACGGTTATTGACACATTTCTTGTTCTTGTGATATAATTACATTTAAATAACATTTATGAGTCCGGGTTTCAGAAAAAGGAAAAAAGGAGGATTGTGCCATGAGTTGGGATATTTCTCTCATGCGGATTCCATCCGAAATCACATCCTTGCGAGAAATTGACGGTAACTTCAAGAATCTCGGGCCCAAGGAAGAAGTACTCTCAATGCTTGCCAAAACCTTTCCTGATGGGGATTTTTCGGATCCAACGTGGGGCAGATTGGAGACGGACGAGTACTCCATAGAATTCAGCTTAGACAATGCGGATCCCCTCGTCGAAATTACGCTCCACATTCGCGGCGGCGCCGCTGCACTCGAGCCGGTTCGGAAAATCTGCGAAAAGACGGGCTGGCGCGCACTCGATTGGTCGGGCGAATTCATTGATTTCGACCGTGATCCGGTATCAAGTCTCAGGAAGTGGCAACAGTACAGGGACCGGATAATCGGTACGAGGAAACGACAAGCGGTGCCGATAAATGATTAGGAAAAGAGCCTGTAAATGAGGGCTGCAGGAAGCCCGGCATCGAATTGGTTGGGTTCGCTCCAGCGTATCCAGGATTTGATAAGTTCCGAGTCATCGGTTGAGCCTCCTCTGCAGACCTCAAGCGCGTGAAGGCTCGTAGAGCCATTCCGGGTTGCCGACACTTTTCACTGAAGACTCGCAAAACGAAGAACGTTTGACGCTCCCCGCCGTGTCGGCTATAATAGGCCGCGCCTTGCCCGTCTCGCCGCCGGAGTAAATACTGAACTGCAGATGCTCAAGGACCTTCGAACCCTAAGAAAATATGTGCGTCGCTATCTCGCCGCGTATGCGTTGGGGTGCCTGTGTCTCGTGGGCTCGAACGCGCTCGCGCTGGCGATCCCGCGCCTGACCGGGTTTGCGATAGATCATCTGGAGCATGCCGGGACGACCGCGGACCTTGCCAGGCCTTACTTTTATGGAATCCTCATTATCGCTCTCGCGGCAGTCCAGATGGTAATAAGGACAGGTTCTCGCTGGCTGCTGCTTGGAAACAGCCGCAAAGTCGCGCGCGACATGCGAAACGATCTGTTCGCGCACCTTCAGAAGCTGTCCCCATCGTATTACGTCACGATGCCCACCGGCGACCTTATGTCGCGCGCAGTCAACGACATGCAGAACGTCCAGAGCCTGGTGGGACCAGTCATCCTCTATCTGACAAGCACATTCATAATGTATGTTGGGGCAATCCCGATAATGGTCGAGATGAGCGCCGAGCTGACTCTCATGGCGCTCGTGCCGTATCCGCTCTTTATGATCACGTTCAAGAAGTTTGCCACGCAGCTTTTCGCCCGCTCACGCGCCGTGCAGGAGCAACTGGCCAATGTGAGCACCCGCGCGCAGGAGAGCATTTCGGGAATCCAGATAATCAAGGCCTACGTGCGAGAGGAGAGTGAGGCCTCTCATTTTCGCAGGATCAGCAAAGATTATATGGAGACCAGCATACGTCTCATCAGGGTCCACGGGCTTCTCATGCCCATGATAGCCACCGTCGGCACGATGGGCATGCTCGTTGTCATATGGTTCGGGGGCACGCGAGTGATAAGCGGACAGCTCTCGATCGGTGACTTTGTGGCTTTCAACGGATACCTGATGATTCTGGCAATGCCCACCGCGTTTCTCGGGATGATTATCAGCGCATCGCAAAGAGGACTCGCAGCGCTGAGGCGCATCAACGGCGTCTTTGCCGAACAGCCCACGATCGCCGACGGCGAGTCGACGGAGCCGTTTGAAATAGAGCGCGGCGAAATTGAGATTAAAAATCTCTCCTTCTCATATGCGTCACAGGACAACAACCTGAACAACGGGTTCGGCTTGAGGAACATAAGTCTGCACGTTCCGGCAGGCACGACCTTCGCAATAGTCGGCCGCACCGGATCGGGCAAGACCACCTTGATCAACCTGATCTCGCGCCAACTCGAGATCAAGCCCGGAGAGGCCTTCATTGACGGAAGAGATATCACCACGATTCCGCTGGGCGAAGTGCGGCAAAAGTTAGGTGTCGTGCCTCAGGAGAGTTTCCTCTTTTCGACCACCCTTGCGGAGAACATCGATTTCGGCGCGCATGGCAGCGACGGGCCGGACGTGAAAGGCGCGGCGGATACGGCGGGCCTTATGCCCGACGTCGAGATGTTCCCGAAGGGATTCGATACGATGATCGGCGAGCGCGGCATAAACCTTTCGGGCGGCCAGAGGCAGAGGACGGCGCTGGCCCGGGCGCTGCTCGCGGACCCGAAAATACTCATCCTCGACGACGCGTTTTCCAGCGTCGACACGCACACCGAGGAACAGATACTCGAAAACCTCAAGAACACGCTCGGCCAAAGGACGATGATCATCATTTCACACCGGGTATCGACGGTCAAGGACGCTGACAGGATAATTGTCCTGGAGGAAGGCCGCATCGCTGAGGAAGGCACGCACGATTCCCTCGTCGAGGCGGACGGAATCTACGCGGACCTGCACCGGAAACAGTTGTTGATCGAAGAACTCGAGGAGATCGGCTGATCGGATACCGGCCGCAACCATGCCCGGACCTGCCGGGCGCCTGATCTGAGAGACGGTAATGCACGGAATCGG
>CBDUSG010000279.1:0-5172 GCA_965369575.1 uncultured bacterium
AGCCGCGAGGGATAGGTCCTCGCTGGAACTGAATTAGTAAGGCCGATTTTAATTTGTTGTTGTTTTTTTCTTTGCGCTCTCTGCGCCTTTCCGGTTAAAAACAATCTGCGTTTATCCGCGTTTATCTGCGGCTATCGAGTGTGAGGGCACGGCGCGCCGCCCCTACATGGGATCGCCCCACATGCGGCATAGGAGCAATAGGCTGTCGCCCTTCGTCAGGAAAGAGATGCGAAGCATCTCATGTCTGCGGCGACTCGCCGCTCTCACGTCGGGGTGTGGGGGGCAACTTGCCCCCCACAAGGCAACTCAATCGTTTTCATGCGCCATTGACACAGCGCCGGGATTTCGGATAAAGTGTTGCGTAATTCGGCAGACGATCACCATGTGAGCAGAATCACCTGGAGGCGGAACAATGCCCGAAAAACCGCAAAGCGGCAAGCTTTTTCAGGACAGGCTGGGCGCGCCGATGAGCCTCGGCAGGCTCAGCGTGATGCAGGGGCTTGGCATCGAGACACGCGAGCTGATGACCAAGCCGTTCATAGCAATCGCCAGCTCGCACACCGAGATAAATCCCGGCCACATCCATCTCCGCGAGATCGCGCAGGCCGTCAGGGAGGGAGTCATCGCGGCCGGCGGGCTTGCGTTCGAGTTCAACGTGCCCGCACCGTGCGACGCTATCGCCGAGGGAAACGAGGGCATGCGTCACATCCTGCCGCAGCGCGATCTGATAGCCGACAGCATCGAGACGTTCGTTCGCTCGCAGCTCTTTGACGGGGTAGTGCTGGTCAGCGGATGCGACAAGATCAACCCCGGCATGATGATGGCGGCGGCGCGGCTGGACCTGCCGTGCGTGTTCGTTCCGGGCGGCCCGGGCATGATGAGCGTCAGGCTCAAGAGTCCCGGCGAGAGCCTCGACCATAAGGATCACGACGACATCTCGAAGAAGCTTCAGGCGGTCACATGCGCCACGTGCGGCGCGTGCGAGATCATGGGTACCGCAAATACGATGCAACTGCTGGCCGAGGCGCTGGGCCTGGCGCTGCCGGGGTCGGCGGCGATACCGGCAGTGGCCATGGAAAAGCGCGTGGTCGCCCGCAGGTCGGGCGAGAGGGTCGTCGAGATGATCGACGAGGGGCTCACCGCGCGAAAGATACTCACGCGCGCCTCGCTCGAGAACGCGGTCATGGTCGATCTCGCGATCGGGGGATCGACCAACTCGACGCTGCATCTGCCCGCGATCGCCAGCCAGCTCGATTTCGAGCTCGACCTCCAGATATTCAATCGGTATGCCGAGAAAATCCCGACGCTGACGGCGATCGCTCCGAACGGCCCGTATGGTGTCGTCGACCTGTACAGGGCGGGCGGCGTGCTCGCGGTGATGAAGCGGATTCGCGACGACCTGCACCTCGACTGCATGACCGCGAGCGGGAGCACTATGGGTGAGCTGATAGATGCGGCCGAAGTACTGGATGAATCGGTCGTGCGCCCAAAGGATGATCCCGTGCTTGCCGAGGGCGGCACAGTCGTATTGAAGGGCAACCTCGCGCCCGACGCCGCCGTCATCAAGCAATCGGCCGTGATCCCGTCGATGAGAAAGTTCGAGGGCAAGGCGCGCGTTTTCGACAACGAGGACGACGCGCTGGAGGCCCTGTACGGCGGCGAGATCGTGCCGGGGACCGTCGTGGTCATCCGGTACGAGGGCCCGAAGGGCGGGCCCGGCATGCCCGAGATGCTCAGCGTGACGGCCACCATATCGCTGATGCGGCTGGAACGGGTGGCGCTCGTGACGGACGGCCGTTTTTCCGGCGCGACCGACGGCCCATGCGTTGGACACGTGACACCCGAGGCCTACGAGGGCGGCCCGATCGCCGCCCTCCGCGACGACGACGCGATCACCATCGATATCCCGAATCGGACGCTGAGCGTCGATCTGACGGAAGACGAGATCGCGGCTCGACTGAAAGGCTGGAAACCCAAAGAGAGGCCGACGTCCAGTCGTTATCTGAAAATGTACAGAAAGCTCGTCGGGCCGGCCTCGAAAGGGGCAGTGCTCGAGGCATGATCGTTCCGGCGCCTTCCACGCGGGAGTGCCGGCGGTTTCACGGGAACTAATGAGTTCCGCAAAGAAAAGGAGAACCGTAGTGAAAGTGCTAGGATTCAATGGGAGCCCCCGCAAAGGCGGGAACACCGTTACGCTCGTCGAGGCCGTGCTCAGCGGCGCCGCCTCGAAGGGCGCCGAAACGCGTCTTGTGAACCTGAATGAACTCGACATCAAGGGCTGTCAGGGCTGCGAAGCCTGCAAGAAGGCGCCGGGCAAGTGCGCCCTCAAAGACGACATGACTCCGCTGCTCCAGGAAATGGCCGAGTGCGACGCGGTAGTGCTCGGGACGCCCATCTACTGGTTCCGCGTGACGGCCCAGCTCAAGATGCTCATTGACCGGTTATACTGCTTCATGGGCGTCGAGAAAAATCCCGACACCGGCGAGGAATCACCGTATTTCGTGTTCCCGGGAGGAAAGAAGTTTGTGGTTGTCACCTCACAGGGCGACGACAACCCTGAGATGTACCAGCAGACGCTGGACTGGCTGAACCTGGTGCTGACGATCATGGGTTCGGCCTCGACCGAATTTATCACGCATTATGCTTCCGAGAATGCCAGGGACTCGGCTCGCAACAACGCCGAGCTGATGTCCAAGGCCGAGGCGGCGGGCGCGGCCCTCGTCTGATTCGGACCCGGCCCGGGCCGTTAAGCATTTTTCATTCCATCGGCAATCCCTCGTGTCGATCCGCGCAACAACTGTTTCCTGAAACCGGCCGATTGGAAGGTTATAGAGCATGCCACTCGATCCATCACCCGCGCTTATCGCCATATGCAGCCTTATTTGCTTCTTGGCCGCGACGATAGTGGGTTTTTCGGGGTTCGGATTCGCCCTGACAAGCGTGCCTTTGCTCGCGCTGGTCATGGGCCTGAAAACGGTCGTTCCACTCGAGCTGCTGCTGGCCACGTTCTGCGTGATCGTTCTGAGCGCCAACAAGCTGCGGTTTTTCAAAGACCCGACCGTTGTCGTCATTTCCGTCGGAATGGCGGCGGGCATAGTTGTGGGCACGCATCTGCTGGCCAATTTCGAGTCCGGCCTGCTCAAGAAACTGCTCGGGGGCGCGGTGATCCTGTTTGCGCTACACATCTTTTCGCGGTCGAATCGGGAGCGCGTTTCCCGGTCGCGGAAACACGGCGGCCGGATCGTCGGGACTATCGTCGCGCTCGTTGCCGGGCTGCTTTCGGGAATTACGGGCGGGCTGTTCGGGACCAGCGGGCCGCCGCTGGTGATCTATGTCGACCATTTTGCCGAAGACAAGACCGAATTCAGAGCCCAGCTGCTCGTCCTGTTCGTGCTGAACGACATCTTTCGGATTATCCTGTATATCAAGTATTCGCTGATGACGACAGAGATTGTCGGATTCGCCCTGTGGCTCCTGCCCGCCGTTTGCGTCGGTCTGGTTTTGGGAGCGAGGATGCATTTCCGGGTGAGCGAAAAAACCTTCGGTCGCGCCATCGCGGCCATGCTTTTAGTCTCGGGGCTGCTCCTCATCTTCAGGCCGTGAAGAACGTGAGGCCTTGATTGCTCCGCATGTGCGGCCCCGCTTTTCGGAGCGGAGTCGCCCGATGTCGGTTAAATGCGCGACGGGCGACCACTCGCGATTTCTTGACACACAAAGCCCGGCAGGGCTATAATTCCATAAAGATCGGACGGGGCGTAGCGCAGCTTGGTCTAGCGCGCCTGCCTTGGGAGCAGGAGGTCGCCGGTTCAAATCCGGCCGCCCCGACTTTTTTGTTTGATGCGCCAGCTTGTGCATGTTGTCGGGGAATAATGCGCAAGCTGTTGTCTTTATGAAGGGTTGCAGATTTATTATCGGCTGGCTTTCCATGAACGGTCTTGCAGCTTCTTGAAGAGATTTGTTGGGATTTGCATTCAGCTGTTAGCATATTGTTAGCATCGGCCCTGCCCTCAATAAGCTCCGACAATGCTTCCGATGCCGCAGCTCTGTCGATCATTTCAAGGTGAGTATATGTTTTCATCGTGGTGGTGATGTCAGCGTGCCTTAGATGCGCCTGAGCCGCCCGTGGAGAGACATTCGCCCTGCTTAGAAGGGTTGCACACGTATGTCTCAAAGAATGAAAGTCCACGATACGGCCTATGCCATCTTCAAGCGGAATACCTGCTGCTCGACAGTCCTGCCGGAAACGGTCAAGTAGGTGTCTTGGCACTTTGAAAACAGGCTCCGAGCTTGAAACTTCCTCTCCCGTGGTAGCAGTCTTTTCTATCTTCCATGTTTTCAGGTCTTCTGCAAGCGCTTTTGGTAAGACTACCGTATCCTTGCGACGAGCCTTTGAATATCGAGCTTCAACAACGATGGTCGGCACCTCGTTATCCAAGTCGATATTGGCCCAAACCAGCGTTTTGATTTCATTCCGCCGCAGACCTGTCTCAGCCGCAAAGCGATAAAGCAACGCGCGTTCCTTTCCAATCCGTTCAAGTTCCGACATTTTTTCTTCTGGAGCGGCAGGGTGCGTTCTAAGATATTCTTGAACGGGCCTTCCCTTAGCAGCTTCGACCAAGCAACGCAATTCATCGCCGCTGAGTGCTCTTCGTTTGCGTCGTACATCTTGCTCTGTCTTGAGCATGCCGATGGATTCAAAAGGGTCGGTTGGCCAGCGCTTGCGCTTCATCCCCCATCGAGCGAACTCTTTGAGAAGGCTCAAATAATCATTACGGGTCTTACGGGAATATCCGCGCTCCTCAATCAACCATGTCAATAGGCTTTCGGCCTTTTCAGTGGACATATCACATGGACAAGTCACTCCCATCTGCTTGAATGCAAGGCGCAGCTGGCTCATGCACGTCTTTTTGTATTTCTCTGTTACGCCTCGACTGCTCAGGTATGACTCAAAATCCTGAAGATGCTCCGATAGGGGAGTCTTTGAATGTTTTTCAAAGGGATTAGTCAATCCCGCTTGCTGCAGAGCCGCTTCCTTTTCGCATTGTGCGAGCATTTGAGCGCTTGCGGTCTTCTCGACATATGCGGCCTTCTGTCTGCGCCTTCCCGATGCGTCCGTCCAAGCGATATAATATCGGCTCGACTTCTTCACAGTTCCATCGGGTTGCTGAATCT
>CBDUSG010000280.1:0-5155 GCA_965369575.1 uncultured bacterium
GGCCCCCTTGCGAGAGCGCGGCATCGACATCATCATCATGAGATCGGTCGGAAACATCGAGCCGCTTCTGCCCGATATGGTCGAGGCCGGCATCACGGGCCTGTGGATGACCGACACGATTCCGTCGAATATGGATTATCCGGCCATACGGAAGAAATACGGCAGGAAGCTCGCGCTGATCGGCGGCATCGACTCGAGCGTGCTCACAAAAGACGAGGAGGCGATCGAGAAAGAAATCCGCGCCAAGGCGCCGCCGCTGCTGGCCTCGGGCGGCTACATACCCACCATCGACAACCGCGCGCGCTCACACATCCCGTTCAAGAACTTCGCCTACTACCGCAAAGTGCTCGAAGAAATCTGCGCCGCCTGAAAAGTCGGCCGCGGTCTGCCCCTGCGTCGGTCACCGGTCGGCTTTACGCACGAAGCGATCGCCTCTCGTATATATAGTCGTCGCCGAAGCCAAAAATCGAAAAAAATTCTTGGCGGCGCGCCGTTATCTGCCCCAAATCTACGCCGACGACGGGCATTCGACGGTGGTCTCGGCCCACTCGCCGGTGGCGCCCTCGGCATCGACTGCGCGGACGCGATAGGTGTTCGGTCCGACCTCGGCCTCGGCGTCGCGGAAGGTGAACGGCCGGAGCGCGGTCTGCGGCCGGTGCGGTGTCTCGCCGAGCTTTTTCTCTCCGCGAAACACATCGTAGCGCGATATCGACGCGCGGCCCGCGTAGGCGGTCTCCCACGACAGGTAGACGGCGGGCATGTTGCACACGTGCTGGATGTGGCTGCTGTCGACGCCGGCCCTGAGTCCTCGCGGAGGCGTGAGGCCGAGGGCGGGCCGCTGAAAGTAGTTGGTGTCGGCGCCGACGGCCTCGGCGGTCGTCTGCTCGATCTCCTGCATGCGCTCGGGCGCGAGCGGCTCGCGGAGCTGGGCGGCGGCGATGTTCGCCGCGATCTGGTCTTTCTCCGGGTCGTCCGACGAGTCGATATGCCCGATCCCGATTATCACGAGGTCTACGCCTGGCACGCTGAGGGAATACCGGATCAACGGGGCCGAGGGAAGCTTCTTCGAGCCGACGCCCAGGTAGACGTCGTCGGGTTCGTTGGAGAAGGACGACGATTCGCGCCCGTAGTATTTTGCGTCGGCGAACAGTGTCAGCCCGATCACGCCCAGCCCTTTGGCGTCGGCGACGGGGATGACGTTGTGCTGGTGGTTGAGGTAATTCCTGTCGTTCGAGTTGATCGCGACGAGCAGCGTATCGAGCGTGCCCGTCTCGTCGCGTTGGATCGCCTCCATGAGCGCGGGCGAGTTCCAGTGGCCGGTTATGCCGATGTGGCGTATCAGTTTTTCCTCGCGCGGGTTTACGCCGGTGAGGTTTGTGCCGTCGCGCAGGTCGCGCAGGCCCGCGAGCGCGCCTATGTGGTCGGCCTCCGGGTCGGGATCGTCCAGGCCTTCGAAGACGGCGTCGACTTCCTCGATAGTGTTGATATTGTGTATCTGCACGAGGTCGAGGTATGCGCCCTTGGGATAACTTCCGTTGCCGTCGCCGAACATCTGCGAGAGCGAGCGGCGCACGTCGTCGATCGCATTGCGCACGTTTTCGCCGTTCGACGCCGGATTCGGGCCGAGGTCGCCATCGGCGGCGGCCGCGCGACGCATGTGGGTCTTCGTCGCCAGAAACACCTTTCTGCGCCGTTTCTCATCGTAGCCGGCGCCGTTCGGAACCATGTGCAGGCGGCGGAACGCCTTGCCGTAGGTAAGCTGGCTGATGCCGTATATGTTCGACGTATCCAAGTAAGTGACGCCCTTCTCGATGGCCTTGAGGATTATTTTCTCGCCGTCCACACCGGGGCCCGGCCATTGAATGGAGGCCTGACCGCCCAGCCCGAACGTGGTCACCTCGCGGCCCGTCCTGCCGAGCATTCGGGTCACGAGTCCGTCTTTTCCGCCTCTTGGCGCAGAGCCGAAGCTCGGCCTGTCGGAAGAACCTTTGGATTCCCTTTTCCTGGCGCTCATCTCAAATCCCTCCTCTGCCGCTCTCCGGATTCGTACACGAAATTTCATTGGTCCTTATAAAATTATGGCCTCCGGCCCTTTCCGATGAAAGCGGAAGTGGGTTTTCGGGGAAAATCACGGGGATTTTTCTTCGGACGGCGGGCGCCACATGAACCAGGTGGGCACGCCGAAAACCGGGGCCTCACCGGTCACGGAAAAGCCGAATCGCCCATAAAAACGCACATTTTCGCGGCTGCCCGTCTCGAGGTAACCCGCGGCCCCGAGCCGGTCGACGTGCTCGCAGAAATGCTCTATCAGCTTCGCGCCTATTCCCCGCCGCTGCCGTCCCGGCAGCACAGCGACCGGACCGAGGTGCCAGTGCGGTTTCTGCGGGTCGTGTTTCGCCCAGATCGAGTGGAATTTCATCGCACGCAGGAACGTGCCTCTCAGCGCCTTAATCATGTGCGCCATCAATACCAGACGCTGCAAAAAGGGCATTTCCGAACACTGGGGCCATTCGACCATGCGCATCACGCCGGCGATCTTTCCGTCGTCCCTTGCCAGCAGCACCCGGCCGGGCAGGCGCACGAGCGCGATCTTGAAAAAGCGCTCCAGGCGATCGCGGCGTCCCCGAAAGACGACTTTGGTCTCAGGGAGAACGATCATCGAGTGGCTGAGCAAAACCGCGGCCTCCGCCAATTCCCTCGGCTGCGCGGGTTCGATGATAATTCGGGCCATGGATCCACTCCTGACAATCGGAAATACGTGCTTCCGCCGGTTTTAAGCTTTAATGCGAAGACCGCCTCAATCCTGCTTCAGCGCATCGGGCAACAAGAGGGTGAAGCAACTGCCTTTGCCGGGCTCACTTTCGACGCGGATCGAGCCTCCGTGGGCCTCGGCCGCGATCCTGCAGAACGCCAGGCCGAGTCCGGTGTCGGTCTTGTGGCCGAGTTCCCTGAGCCCGACCTGATAGAATTTATCGAATATCTCCTCGTGGTACTCTTTCGGGATGCCCTCGCCGAAGTCCCGCACCGAAATCTCCGCCCCGCCCTTTTCCGGGCCGGGAACGACCTTGACGATTATCTCGCCTTCGGGATAGGAATGCTTGATGGCGTTGGACAGGAGATTGGATATGATGCGCTCGAGCAGCCGGGCATCGGCGGTTATCCATTGAACGGCGGGCTCGACCGAGACGCTCACGGTCTTTTTGTCCGACTCCATGGACAAGGAATGGCGCTCGACGGTGCGGTTGATCATATCGAGCACATCCAGCTTGACTTCGTCGATCTCGATGGCGCCGCTCTCGAGTCTTGATATCTCGAGCAGGTTGTTGATCATCTCTGAAAGCTTGAACTGGTTGCGTTTGGCCATCTGGAGGTATTCGGTCTGCTGCCCCGAAAGTTCGGACTCCGAGTCGATTTCGATCATATCCAACCCCATCATCGTATTGGTAACCGGATTCTTCATGTCGTGCACGACCATGTTAATGAGGTCTTCCTTCAGCGCCTCGAGTTCCTTCAGCTTTCGGTTGGTCTCGCGCATCTCGTCGTTGACGGCCTCGAGCACGTTCATTTTCAGGTTTTCCTCGTACAGGCGTATGTTCTCGATGGCTATGCCCGCCGAGTTTGCGACCATCGTCAGGAGCTGCAGGTGATCATCCGAAAAATGGCCGGCCTCGCCGCGGTGATCGACGTAAATTACCCCAAGCTGGTCCTTCCTGCCACGTATCGGAACGCACATCGCCGACTTTATGTGCGCCTCGACGATGCTCTCTTTGCGGCCGAAACGGCGGTCCTCGGATGCGTTCGAGGTGATGACCGACTCTTCCTTTTCAAGCACTCGCTCGGCGATCGTTCGGCTGAAGGCGATGCCCGAAGCGTCCTCGGAGCCGGCGCGCCTTTTTTCCGCGATCAGGTGCAGCTCTCCGCACTCCTTGTCGATGAACATGATATGGCCGCGGTCGGCTCCGAATAGCGGAAAGATGATGTCGAGTATCTTTTCCGTGAGTTCGTCGATATCGAATATCGAGGAAATCAGGCCGTTGATCTCGTAGATGCGTTTGAGATTCTCGTGAACCCGACTCAGGGCCTCGAGGCTATCGGGCGTGGGTGTCTTCGGATCGAGATGGCGGAGTATTTCCTTCGATTTCCTCCGCCTCACAGGGAATTCCCGCGGTGTCTCCGGCGGGTCGGAAGCGTAATATCTCAGGCGCGTCATGCCGATCACGATCTCGTCTTTGTCGCGCAGCCGCTTGCGATGCACGCGGATATCGTTGACATACGTCCCGTTGGCCGAACCCAGATCCTCGAGGAAATAGGACTTGTTCAAGAATGCGATAGCGGCATGAAACGAGGAAACCCTGTCGTCGTGAATGACGACGTCGTTGTCGGACGAGCGCCCTATCGAGACCCGTTTGGAACGGATCGACCGCGCGATGTCGGTGTCGGGACCGGTTTCAAATCTTATGAAAGGCATGTCGCTCCGTCAGTGTAAGAAAGTCCAACCCCTTTTAATCCGGTGAAGATTATATACTCGCCACCTCAACAATGGCAAGCATGGCGACTGAAGCGGAGGCCGGATTCCCGGGCAGCCGCCGGGGCGCGCCTCGGAACCCGCAATGTACCCGGATAGACAACAATGGCTCTTCGATGCTCTCTGAAAAAATGGGGAAACTCCAAAAAAGCGGTAGTGTCCTAATTAGCCAGCCTCACCAATTCCTCGACAGTCCACAGCTTGCCAGTTATCCCCGCTTCCATCGCCGGTGTCACTCTCAGCGTCTTGTGAATGCGCACGAAGTTGTAGTGTGCGAAGTGTAGCGCAACCGCCGCCTTCAAGTTCTCTAGCTTTTTTGAAAAGGCATTCGTAAGACGAGTGAAGCGCCGCATGCTCATGCGCATCGTCAAGTTCTGGCGTTCCACATATGACGTTGAAATATGTTCTACCGCTGGCTTCCCAGCAATCGTAGAGCGTTCCGCGTCAATAACTCTGGGAGGACTATATCGTCCCGGTCCTATTGGTTCAGCTTCATATATCTTAACTAACCTCCCATAGTCTGTCTACATTGGCACCAAACGCCTGTTCCACTGCGTCTACATATATTGAGAGAGCATCTGAGGAAATCTGAACATGGTTTGTGAGTCTGGACGATAGATCAGACATGAA
>CBDUSG010000281.1:0-5155 GCA_965369575.1 uncultured bacterium
TCATTACGGAAAGAAAACAGAAAAAGCAAAAGGAGAAAACCGGCGGTCAGTGGCCGCGGACATGAGATGCTGCGCATCTCTTCTTTTAAAGAGCGTTTCATGGCAGGCCTTACTGATTCAGTTTCAGCGAGAACCTGTCCAGTGCGACTCAAACATAGCCGACGCAAGGATACGAAGTATCCGTGGATGGGGGCTCTGCCCCCCCCGCACTAGCTATGAGTCTGGATGAACTTCCGGTACGACCTGTCGTAGGTCTTCTCGACATCGTCCGGGAAAACGCACGCGGGCAATTCCTTGTTCGAGCTGTGGTAGGCTATGCAATCGCAGCATATGCCCTTTCGGCTGCAGGGCTCATAGCTGCAGTTGCACCTCTGAAGATTGCGCTCCTTATTGCATTCCAACCGAGACACTCTCCTTTCTTGTTCCCGACATCAAAAATGTTATCCATAATGTTATCCGCTGATGTGCGCGTAAAATGTAAGCCGCCTTACGACCGGCTGCGGATCGGCTAGTGCTCGGCGCCGATATTGCCCACGTTGACGACGACGTAACCGCCGAGGTCAAACACCTCCGAGGCCACGCGCATAACGTCGTCCTCCGTGACGGCGCGTATCTTCGAGTCGTATTCCCTGTGATTGTTGTATCCCAGCCCGTAGAGCTCGTCAAAGGTGACCGCGGTGGCCAGCTGCCCGTTGGTCTGCGAGCTTATCGCGTGCTTGCCCATGACTTCCACCTTTGTGCGCTGCAATTCCTCGCCGGTAAGGCCTTTTTCGCGCAGCTCGCGGATCACCTCGAGCATTCCGCTCTCGGCCTCCTCGCGCTTGCCGGGATCGGTGACTATATAGAATACGAAAGCGCCCGGATCGACACCGAGAATGTTAAAGGCTCCGACCATATACGCCAGCCCGCGCTCGTCGCGAAGCACCTGGAACAACCTGCCGCCCTGGCTGTTCAAAAAGCTGCTCAGAATTTCGAGCGTATAACGGTCAGAATCCGCGACGTCCACTCCCGGAAAACCGACAAGTATCGCAAGCTGCTCTTTGTTCATGCGCTTGGAAGCCTTCTTCAATCCCTCGCCGGAGGGCCCCGGCCAACCGCCGACCGAAAGCTCGGCGCCTCTTTCCAGCCCGCCAAAATACCGCTTCACGAGTTCGGCCGTCTCACTTCTATCAATATCCCCGAACACGGAAAGCACCATTCTCGATGCCGCCGTCGCCTCGGAATGGAACTCTCGCAGATTCTCCGGCGTCAGCGCATTTACGACTTCAGCCTCTCCCTGGGCCTGAAAGCTGTAGGGATGGCCCTCGAACATAGTCCGCCTGAACAGTCTCGTTGAAGCGGAAAAAATCTCATCGTCCACCTTCTTGATGCTCGCGAGCGCCGCAGTCCTCTCACGCTCGACCTCCTCCTCGGCGAAGGCGGGATTCGCCACTACGTCGGCAAGTATCTCGAGGCCCGTCTCCAGATCGCGACTGAGCATGTCGACCTCGAAGCCGAAGCTGTTGTGGCCGGAAAACGACCCGATGCCGCCCCCGCGCGATTCGATAGCCCAAGCTATTTCCTGAGCCGAGCGGGTCGCAGTGCCTTTGAGCATCGCGCTCGTCATGAGGTTGGTGATTCCGGTGTTGGATTCGTCCTCGGCCCTGGCGCCGCCGAGAGCGTGCAGCCTGATTGCTACCGTCTCGGAGCCGTGATCCTCGCGGAGGACAAGTGTGAGCCCGTTCGGCAATACGATCTTCTCTATCTGCGCCGTCTCCGCCTTTACGCCTGTGCCCTCGGGTTCTTCCCCCGTTGGCGTCTTTTTTCCCAAGGGCATAAGTGTCGTGATCACGGAATTCTCGGACCTGAAATATTTCTCGATGACGCGCTGGATGTCTCCAGCCGACACTTGGGCTATCGACTCGACATAATGCTTGTCAAAGAATATATCGTAGGCGTCGAACTCGCCCGAGCCGAGGCTGCGAGCCTGTCCCTCGACGGTTTCCTTGGCGAATACATAATCGCTCAGGACCTTGGCGCGCGCGATCTCGAGTTCCTCCTGCGATATGCCCTCGGACCTGAGCTTTTCTATCTGCTCCCACACGGCCTCCTTGACGCCCTCATAGTTCTCCGGCTCAAAAGATGTGGCTATCCAGAACATTCCCGGATCGCGCGGAGTGGCCGACCAGGCCATGACGGTGTAGACGATACCCATCTTCTCCCGCAATTCCCGGTAAAGGCGGGAGGTCTCTCCGCCGCCGAGCGCTATCGCGAGCACGTCCATCGGATAAAGGTCTTCCGAGTGCAGGTTCGGCCCGTGAAATCCCATCATCGACTGCGCGACCGTTATAGCGAATTCGTCCACTCGTTCCCGAATCCCCTTTTGCGACGGCTCCTGGGGAACCACCATGGGGGCTATCGACTTGCGCTCGAAATCGCGAAACGCATCGCGGACCTTCGCAAGCGCTTCGTCGGCTTCAAAATCGCCGACGGCAAGGAATATGATGTTGTTGGGAACGTAATATTTCCGGTAATAGGCCACCAATTCGTCGCGTGTCACAGCGCGGAGCAGATTCTCGTAGCCGATAACGGGATCCTTATATGGATGGACCGCGTAGGCAGTCTGGAGCGCAGTCAGGTAAAGCCGCCGAAAAGGCGCGTCGCGGTTCATCTGTATCTCTCTGATGATGACCTCGCGCTCCCGCTCGACTTCCTCCGGATCGAAAACAGAATTCATCAGGACATCGGCCATGATGTCGAGTACCTTATCGAAGTGATCGGCGTGAAAGGTTATGTGATACACGGTCTTATCGTTGCCGGTGCTCGCGTTCGTGGCGCCGCCGGACTCTTTGACCTCTTCCCCTATGCGCCCGACGCTGCGGCGCTCGGTGCCTTTGAAAAGCATGTGCTCGACGAAGTGCGAAACCCCGGTACCGCTGAGTTCGCCCTCGGTGACGCTTCCCGCGCGCACCCACGCCTGAATCGTGACCACGGGCGAGCGATGATTCTCCTGCAGCAGGACGGTCATTCCATTTTCGAGGACCACTCGCACGGGCGCGTCCTGCGTGCCGAGGACCGGCCGAGACGCAATCGTAAGCGCGAACAAAGCCGGCAGGATGGACTGCAAGATTCTCTTCATCTTTTCTCCCTTCCAGAAAAAAACCATTTGCGGGCGAACTTTTTCGATAAGGTCCCTCGCGCGCAGATTCGCACATCGGATTCAAGATATTATGTCACGGCTGCGTCCCGACGGGATGGATGACTTGACCGACTGGCGCATCTCGCGGATAAAACTGCATAATTATATCATATGCGCCGGGGACAAACCCGACGACTTCAGCCTCGCTTTGACTACGGGGCCTGCGAATGATAGAATTCGATTGCGGCCGGCATATCCCAGGACCTGTGTGCGGAAGCTTCAATCCACAACGGCGGGCCACCAACCGCTATGACCACAAGAAGACAGAAAATCATCGCCGGCGGAATATTGGCCCTCTGCCTAACGCTACTGGGCGTCGCTCTCGGCGTCAGATGGTTCGTTGAATCGGGCAGGCTCCGAACCCTGATCGAGGTGCGAGCGGCGGAATCCCTGAGCGCAAACGTCGAGATGAAATCTCTGAAGTTTGCCTGGCCGTGGAGGGTTGAAATCGAAGATCTGCGGATTTCGGCCGTCGGCCATGAGGAATCTCCCCTGCTTACATGCCCCAAGCTCACACTCACCGCTCCCATATGGGACCTGGTGAACGGACACCTCAGCTCAGTGGTGATGGTGGGCCCGAAGATCAATATTGTGACGGGTGACGGAGGAGCGTCGAACATACCCGGCCTGCCACGGGGTGAGACCTCCGACGGTGGCCTGTCGGTCGGAACCATAAAAGTAATCGATGCCGATGTAAGCCTGGACTCGCCAGCCGCGACGGCGGACCTGAAGGGCATCCTCGCCACCCTCAGCGCGCGCCATACTCTGGGTGGCCGAGAAAAAGTGCTCCGGCTGAATATCGACGCCGCAACCGCCTCCGTCGGGCGTGACACGGAAAAGCGTATCCCTCTGAGTCTGAAACTGCTCCAGTCGAAATTCGTGATTCGAGACGGGGCGCCGGGACACGAGATCGAGGCGGAGATACACGCGGCCATAAACGCCGAGCTTCCCCATCTTGTGCTGCCGCCCGACCTCCCCGCACAGCTTAACTTCGAGTTCGGCTATTCGCCGGAGAAAGATTTCCTCGAGAACGGAATTTTCGTGATCGAGATAGCTCGGTCGATTCGCGTTCGCGCATATGGATCCGTGGAAAACCTCACCGGAGGGACTCCTGTCGCCAACCTGAACTTAACCGTTCCGGCGCTGGATTTCAAAACCGTCGCTGAATACATCGAACTGCTCCAACGTCCCACTTATGAGGACATGGAAATCGCGGGGAGTGTCAGGATCAGCGGAGAACTAAAGGGCGCATTCAGCGAACCGGACCTCTCCCTCCGCGTAAACGTTGCCAAGGGGAAATTCGGGTGGAAGGGGCTTGCGCTCGAGGAAGTCCAGGCGGAATTGCCCATTGCATTTGGCGCAGGAGGCCTCGAGATGGGCCCCGGCCGGGTCAGCGCCGCCAGGGTGCTTGTGCCCGTCGGAGAGGGAAGCCTTGAAGTGCAATCTTTGAGCGGACAGATCTCAGGCGATCCGTCGCGCGTGAACGCGAGCGAATTCGCCTGTAAATTAGGCGAAGCGGGCGATCTCTCCCTTCAGGGCTCGTACGAAACCGCTTCGGGCCGACTCAGTGCCGAAGCCCGCATCGAGACGTCCTCGATCGGGGATTTGATGGCTTACGCCTCGCCCGTGGCCGAAAAACTGCCGGCCGACCTCTCGGCGGACGGGAAGCTGACGCTCGACCTTGATATCGAGGCCGCGCTCGGCTCGAAACCGCAGGAACTGGGCGTTGAATACAGCGTGGCATTGAGAGAAGGCGAATTCACCCACGGCGAGAGCTTTGCCGCCGAGGGCGTCGAGGCGAACCTCGCCGGCAGCATCGGGACCGGGGCGCCCGACAAGCTGTGGAGGTTCAGTGTCGCCGGAGATGTGGGAAACTTTCAGGTCCTGGTCGACACCTTCTATGCTGATCTTTCGGCAAACAGGTTTCCCGTTTCTTTCTCGGGTGAGTACGATATGGAAAAGTCGAAAATTCAGAAT
>CBDUSG010000282.1:0-5152 GCA_965369575.1 uncultured bacterium
CCGCCGATGAAAGTTCGCCGGGTTGTCTTTTTTCCGCCGCTTGAAGTGGAGCCGCTGGATTCCGTCTCTTCACCCATTTCCGTCTCCTTTTGATTTTTTGACGGCGCCTGCGCGCGGCTTGATTTCCAGCCGTTTCTCGGCGGTCATGATCAACATCAATCCGCGCTCGTGGAATTTAATATTGTCGAATCCCAATTCCGCCAGCAATTCTCCATACTCCTCCATGTATGCGAGCCGCCCCTCCGGGTATCTCGCCATCCAGCGAAAGACAGGATGTTTTTCGAACTTTTCTTTGCTGATAACGGAGAACGCGAGCTTTCCACCATCGCGGACCGCGTACGACATCTCTATTATCGCACGCCTCGGATGAAGGAAATTTGGGAGCCCGTTGCAGCACAGGACCGCGTCGAAGGATTCCTCGTCGAACTCGAGCGAAAGCTTTTCCGCGTCGACCTCACGAAAGGCAACGTTGCGGATTTTATGGCCCCTGGCCCGGCCCGCGGCCCTGCGAAGCATTTCGGACGAGATGTCGGCGGCGACGATGTCGCCGTCCGGGCCTAGCGCTTCGCTCAGTGCCGGCAGGCCCGCGCCTGTGCCGCACGCGACGTCGAGGACCGACCAGCCCGGTTTCAGGCGAGCCAGCCTGACGAACTCCTCCTCGAACTCCTCGTAGGAAAGATCGCCGAACGCGCCGATAAACCGGATCATCCGCGGTTGGGCGGCGTCGTACAGGCGAGCATAGATATCCCACGCCCGTTTGATGAGAAAAGGTCCTTCGGTGTATTTTCTATCGGACCGGTCCATCGCGCGCCTCAGGTTTCTTGTATTCTCTCGCAGAAGTGATTCACTATCAGCTCTGTCGCGCGGCGCCCCAACTCGGCGTCGACGATTATGCCGCCGCGCTTTTTGAAGTCCTCGAGGGCGACGCTCAGGCCTTCGATCTCCCTCAGAGGATCGAATTCGGGGCCGCCGAACTCGATGTAGCCACCCAGTCCCGCTATCGACGGCCAGCGCCTCAATGCCTCGAGGGGGTCTTTCGCCGCGACCTCGTTGAGCACGTCGAGCTTCGTGTAATCAAAATGGCCGAGATGCGCGATAAGCGAATACTCGAGCATGTAGGCGTGCTCGCCGCCCTTGGCTACGATCTCATACACGACGTCGAGCGCTTCGAACTCGGGATAAACGAGCGGCGCCGACACCCCGGCCGACAGACATTTGACGGGAATGCCGAGGGCGTTGCTCAGGTCGCCCTCGCGCTCGGGCAGGTCGCGGTTGCCGCCGTGCCCGATGATGATGACCACCTTTACGGGCGCGAAGCTCAGCCGCTCGACGTGCCATTTGACAAAGCGCTCGAGCTTCGAGCAGAACTCGTCGAACGGGATATAGTTGGGCGACCAGTTGAGCGCAATCTCGCCGACGGAATCCGTGCAATAAGGGATGTGCGCTATATATGACGCTCCGATCTGACGCGTGATAAGGCGGCACCAGTTCTGCGCGAGCAGTGTATCGGTATGCGGCGGCATGGGGCAGCCGTGCGCCTCGAAATCGTTCGCCACGCTGAACAGGGCCATCCGCCGCATCTCCGGCTCGTACGGCCCATATCCATCGAGCTGCTCGGCCGTTACTTTTAGATTTGCCACGGTCCTCCTCTCGGGAACGAGGGCGCTACCCTTCGGGCACAACCGCGACGGCCTCGATCTCGACCTTCATCCCCATCATCAAGCCGTCAACTTGCACGCACGTGCTCACGGGAGGATTCTCTCCGATATATTTGACGCGCACGCTGTTCATGCCCTCATACTCGGCGAGGTCGTTCATGAAGATACTAATCTTCACGAGGTTATCCAGCGAGGTGCCCGCTGCCTCGAGGATGCGCTTGATGTGTCCGAAAATGCTTTCGGTCTGCTCTTCGATCGTGCCCATGATAAGCTCACCCTTTTCAAGGTCATAGGCGACCTGCCCGGCGATATACAGCATCGGGCCGACCTTTATCGCCTGCGAAAACGGCATCGCCGCCAGGGCGTCGGGAATTTCAATGTTTACGATTTCTTTTTCGATTCTTGCCATTTTTGCCTCCAATTTTCCCGGATGACCTTTTATTCCCGGTGTCGGGGACGCGCCCGGCCTCATTTTGCCCGCATGATTCCCTCCAACTCTTCGGGCGTGACTGCCTTCTCTACGCCGTCATCGAGCCGGACAACAACGCCAGAAGAGTGAATCAGCTCCATCAGTTCCCTGCGCCTTTCGAGCGGGCCGCTGCAGACCAGCGCGCAGTGGCAGCACGTCGGGTTCGTGTCATCGAGAGGCCTGCACAGCACGCCCCTGCCCGTCTTCTGCGACTCGATGGCCCATTCGGTTCGTCCACCCTCCGGCGAGAAGCCGATGTGCGGGCGGATATATTCGGAGGCCGGATCGCTCAGCGCACGCTTGAACTGCGAGAGCAGCTCGCTATCGCTTTCCGGGAAACCGTATCGGAGCGCAGCCCACGAGGACCATTTTCCGTCTCGAGTCTGGCCCGAAAGCCCCGAGCAGGCCAGTCCGCAGCGGCCGTGGTTTCCCTTGGCGTTGTATGAATACTCTCGTCCGCCGAGGCTGACTGTCTGTGATTCCTTGAGTTTTATGAATTCCAGCGGGCACACATGCGCGCAGACGCGGCAGCCGTCGCAGAGGCCTTCCTCCAAAGGAGGATCGGGCAAAAGCACGGCGTCGGTCGTTACAGAGCCCAGAAACACAGCCGACCAGTGTCCCTCGACCATTACGTTCCCGCTCCAGCCGAAAGTCCCGAGTCCGGAGGCGACGGCCGCGAACCTGTGCGAAAAATCGGGAACCATAAAACCGGGCTTCGATTCTTCGAGACGGTACGTGCCGTTGGGAGAGGGGTTGAAGGCCCGGAATCCGCTCTTGCGCAAACTTTCCGCAATCGCATCCCCAATGGCGCCGATGAGCTGGTATTTCTCATACATGACGCGCCGGAAAACCATGCGTGTCACTTTTCTCAGATAGTCGGGAATGAAATCGGTTCCCAATGGGACCGCGAAGGCGATGACGGAGGCGGCCTCCGGCAACACGCGGGCCGGATCGGCCGAGGACGGCCCTTTGAGGGCCTCGAGGTCGGCTATTCGCGCTCCCGAGGCGCCCATCGAACCGGCCAGGTCAACCAGTTCTTTCTTCAGCGCGTCCGCCTGATCGCTCATTGCCTGCCGCCTTTTCGAAACCACTTGAATCTTATCGGGAGATCGATCCGCCGTCTTTTCCGCGATTCTTATGCTTGCCCTCGAGGATCGCCATCCCCATTTCCGTTACGCGGTCGAAAGGCTCCTGGCCGTCTTCCCTCAAAAGGAGAGTTATCGCTTCGGTCGGGCACACGCCGGCGCACAGCCCGCATCCGAGGCATTTTCGCCTGTCCACGTTCGCGGCCTCTTCGACCGCGATAGCGCCGACCGGGCACCGATCGACGCAGGCCTCGCAAGCGGTGCAATCTTCTTCGTCAATCACGGCCTCGAACAGCGCGTTCATGTACTTGCCCTTGTCGTGTCCCTTGTGGGTGATTCCCTTCATGGATGCGCAGCAGCACGGGCAGCAGTTGCAGATGTTCGAGAGGTGCTTTGAGTTGGCGCTTGCGTGCACGAGTCCGGACCTGTCGGCTTCCCCGACAATCTTTATGGCCTCATCGGCGGATATCTCACGCCCCATCCCATTCTCGATGTAGTATTCGGCAGCCGCTCCGAAACTCAGGCAAGCCTCCATCGGATGATCGCATCCCTTGCCCAGAAGCTGAGCTTCCTTGCGACAGACGCATTCGGTGACGGCGATCTTCCTTGCCGCCCTGATGCTTTGCTCGAGATTGTGAAACGGCAAAAGCGCCGTGCTCGGCCCGAGGCTTTGCTCGACGGGAACGACCTTGAACCCGGGGATGTCGCTCGAGCCCATTTCGTCGAGGAGAGCAGTGTCGTAATATTCCTTGAAGAGCGCGGCCAGCTCTTTGTCGATCGTCTTCACGGAGTACTCGTAGAGGCCGATCATGAAGGGCGTGGCGCTATAGAGGGTTTTTCCGTGGCGCTGAACGCGAAAGATCAAGCCTTTTCGCGACATGGATTCCAGCTTCTCCGGCAACCCTTCCGCGTCCAGTCCGGCGCGCTCGGCGATCTGCCGGGCCTCCTCGGGGAACGGGGTCAGGCTCACGGCGAGCGCGGCTTCCTCCTCAGTGAAGAGCCGCTTGAGAATCTTGATCTCGACACCCGATTCCGTCTTCGGGTATCCGATCGGGAACTGATCCAGAAACTTCTGCAATTCCAGATAAGGCGCATCAGACACTGCGCAACACCTCCTAAATACGCGTTGAGTAAGGGCTCATCTGTAAGTGCCTTCGCGAATCATCTTTGCGGGCCTGAATATCTCTTTGCCGTATTTTTCTGCCAGTCCCTCGAGCCGCTCAGCCAGGTCTGCAGGCTCGATGTTTTTCGCGACGGCCATCGGTCCGATCGGGTTGCCGCCGGAGTTGGTCAGGGCCAGATCGACGTCATCGGCCGAGCATACTCCCATTTCTATGAGCTTGCACGCCTCGTTGATCTGCACGGCGATGGTATCCATCGGGTCGAACTTGTCCGTCGCCTTTGACAGGTCGATCTCGGGCCTGCCCTTCGACCAGTCGAAGAAGCCTCTGCCTGTCTTCTTGCCAAGGTTTCCCTCCTCGACCATCTTGAGGAGCCTCGCCGTCGGCGCATAGTCGGGATGCACGGTCTCGGCGTAGTACTTCGAGCCGTTGACCGCGATATCGATGCCGACGTAATCTTGCAGCTCGCACGGCCCCATCGGCGCGCCCACGCTCCTGACGAACGCGTCAAGCGCCTCGGGCTCGATCTCGCCCGAGTCTATGATGGCGCCGACCAGGACGCCCGCGGGCCCGTTTACGCGGTTGACGATGAAGCCCGGCACATCCTTCCGGACGATGACCGGTATTTTCCCGATCTTCTCGACGCAAGCGCGGCCGATCTCGATAGTCTCTTCGGAGGTCCGGTCGCCGCGGATCACCTCGACGAGTCTCATTATCACGGCCGGATTGAAGAAATGCATGCCGAACACTTTTTCCGGACGTCCTGTGGCCGCTGCGATCTCGGTGATGCTCATGGTCGACGTGTTAGAGGCAAGCAGC
>CBDUSG010000283.1:0-5151 GCA_965369575.1 uncultured bacterium
ATAGGTTGTCGCCCTTCGTCAGGAAAGAGATGCGGAGCATCTCATGTCGGCGGCGACTCGCCGCGGCTCGCTGAAAACAACAATATACGGTTGACACGACACTGGCTTTCAAAACAACGTCTCCTGCACCGGCGCGTCGGGCACTGCGTGCGCCCTCAGCTCGGGAAAATGTTCGAACAGTTGAGCGGGCCCCCTCACAGGTCGGCCCTCGATCGAGGCTTTGAACATGATGGCGTTGCACACGGCCTGCCCCCGGAAATGGTTGTTCGCTATGACATACACGTCGCTCGCCTTCTCAGCCATCCTGCGCGCGCGCTCGATCCACGGCGCAAGCTCCTCCGGCGAATACAGATAGTCGTACCTCTCATCCCTGCCGGATTTCTCGTTAAACCAGTGCTCTCTGTTGCGGCCGTGGAACCTTATATAGCCTATGCCGCCGGCTTCCCTGTCCAGGGGCCTGATCGAGCCTTTGAACATCGGCTGGTCTATAGAGCAGATGCCCGCTCCCAGCCCATCGAGCATCGTAAACGTCTCGGGACTATCCCACGTCTGGTGACGCAGCTCGACTGCAACCGTAAACCCCCGCGTCTGTTGGAGCAATTCTTCAAGGTACCCAAAATTTTCGCCATTGTTATGGAATGAATGCGGAAACTGGGCGAGCAGAACGCTTCCCTGAACGCTTTCGAAAATGGGACGTACGCGCCCGAGAAAATCCTCGAGTTCGGCCGGGCGCGGGCGTCCTTCGCGCTCATGCGTGAATCGCCGCCACAATTTTACGGTGAAAGTGAAGTCCACCACGTCGGCCGTGCGGCGCAGCCAGCCCGCGACGGAACTCGGGGCGGGCGGGCGATAGAAAGTGTTGTTAATCTCGATGACGTCCAGGAATCCCGCAAGATATCTCAGACTGTCCGGCGAACGCCTTTCGCCGGAGGGGTACACGACCCCCTCCCAGTCGGGATAGTGCCAGCCGGCGACTCCAACTCGGATGCGCGAATTCGAGGCTGGATCGTTGCCCTTATTCATTGCGACGGTTCCTGAGCGGGGGCGTCTAATATCGAACGGGGAGCGCCTTCAATGATAGTTGACTCCGGCTCTTAATGCAAGCGATCCGCAATCTCCCTATTGCAAACGCCGACCAGACGTGGCTTTGCGCTGGAAATTACAACCGCCGCCAAGTGATTCCTTCAGCTTGGCCCTGTTCTTGCGCCTTCTTGTGGCACTCTCCGAATCAGGGCTGAATAGCCGGCCCGCGGGAGCAATGAAGGCACGAGGGAGCATGCATATATGCGGACCGGTCACCCAAGTCCATACAACATGTTGGGTCTCCTGATCTCAAAAACGATACCGGCCGATTTTGGCCATTTTTGTGCAGCATGTGGACATTTTTGTATTTTTCGCTTGACACACCCAAAATCTTGGGTTAAAGTTAGGGAAATTTTAGTATGGAGGCACGGGTGTCTAACCACTTAGCCTTGACTACGCAATCAACATCATCAGCAGCTCTTAGTCCATGCGGGAAAGGAGGGTCGTAAAATATTGGCACAGGGCTGTTGAGAATGGTGATGACCATAGAGCAAGAGAACAATTAACACTACAGATAGCGCCGAAGAAAATAGTTCGGTTGCACTGTTGTTTCTAAATTAATACCACTCAGTTTGCAGAACCAAGAAACCATCAGAATAAGAACCAACTCGATAGCATCGAAATTTGGAATACCGCAGTTAGGAGGAAACTGAGGATATGAAGAGAATAACAATCCTGCTGGCTTTGGTGATGGCCGTGGCGATGACGCTGCCGGCCACCGCTGAGGTCGAAGAGATTACTGTGGGCGGTAGCATCGTAGTTCTGGGTGAGTTCTATGAGCCGGGTTTCGATAGTGTTACTGTTGGCCTGCAGTCGTTCGACCAGGGCTTCAATGACACCATCTCCAGCGATGCATACTATTCACAGCGCACGAGAGTCAACGTCGACGCCACCTTTAGCGGCGGCGTGCACGCGTTTATCGAGCTCCAGTCGTTCGACTTCTGGGGCGATGACATAGACGATGCCACGGCGTCGGAATGGGGCAGCGAAGGCGGAAACGACCTCTTAACGCTTTACCAGGCGTACATCGACATGAACGACATCGGAGACTATCCGGTGATGGTTCGTATAGGTCGTCAGGAACTGGTATATGGCCGCGAGTGGCTCGTCGGTAACAACGACGCAGGTTCCAACTTCTCCGGCATCTCGTTCGACGCCATCAAGGTCGTCTATGCGGACGAGGGATTTCAGGTTGACGCGTGGGCATCGAAACTGCTCGAACTGAACGGCCCGCGCACCGTTCCTGGTGGGCAGGACAACGACACTGATTTCTACGGTGTTTACGGCACCTACAGCGGTATCGAGAACACGACTCTCGACGCATACTTGCTGCTGGTTCGCACCGCTGCCGGTCCGGGCGACGTCGATTACCTCTACACCGTTGGTGCACGCGCGGCGGGAACCTGGGATGTCATGGGAACCCTGCCCGGCCTGCTCGACTACAACGCAGAGGTCGCCGTCCAGTTTGGCGACACCAACGCCGGCGGCGACTATGAAGCATGGGCTCTCGACCTGTTGGCCGGCTACACCTTCACCGACGTGGAGTGGACCCCGAGAATCGAATTGGCGTATACCTTCCTCTCGGGTGACGACAGCGCCACCGACACCGACACCGAGACGTTCTCCCGTCTGTTCTCCGACGTGCACTATGGAGAAATCAACCTCGGCGGCACGTTCGACGCGGCGGCCACCAACCTGCACATCTTTAGAGGTGGCGTCTCCGCGGTACCGATCGAGAAGCTGACGGTCAGCGCCGACCTCTACTACTTCATGCTGGATGAGGACGACTCCGCTCTTACAGCGGTGACGTTCGGCGTTCCCCAGCCGGTTGCCAGTCCTGACGACGAAGTCGGCTTGGAACTCGATCTGGCGGCTGAGTATCAGTACACCGAAGACCTCAACCTGCGTATTGGTTGGTCTCACTTCTTCGCTGACGACGCCATCGAGAATTCTTGGGGCGGAACCACTGACGATGACGACATAGACTATGTCTATGTCCAGGCAGCGCTGAGCTTCTGATAGACAGAAGACCGGCGTAGAAAAGCAGCAACCTCCCCGGGGGCGCAAAGGCGCTCCCGGGGATTTTTTTACGTTTCGGAATTCTCCTCCCACCCGGCCTTTTATGCGGGCAAGTGTGCGGAGCACCGAACAAGATTGCTTCGTCGCCCTTCGCTCCGTTCCCCGAGCAAGAAAAACTGTAACCTATGTCGTGGCACAACCTGGTACCTATGGTATGTCACTTGACAGGTGGGTCGCCCCTACAATCCTCTCATGGAACCAGCCCCACTATCTGACTTCGAAATGAACCGCGCCTCTGCAATGATAAAGGGCTCTTTAGCAGCGGGCCCCAGCGCCCGCCCGACGCCGGCGACAGCGGTTGACAATGCGGCTATCGGGGTATAGAATTCCCGAGGCGCGGCGAGCACGACAAGTATGTGCCGGGCCGCACCCGGAAGGCAGCGCGCAATTCACGATTATCCCAAGCAGCGGCATGGGTCGCCCGAAATGCGAATGGAGAAAACAATATGTTCGTTCACATCAAATATCAGGAAAGGCTCGAGCGGGTCCGCGAGGCGCTCAGACAAAAGAAGATAGACTGCCTCGTCGGAACAAGGTTGAAGACGGTCACCCACGTTTCGGGCGCGTTCGTGCCCTGGCGCAGCGTGGCCGTCATACCCGCCGAAGGAGAGCCGAGACTGATAACGCTCATGCTCGACGCCGAACGCGTCAAGGACGACACGTGGCTGTCCAACGTCACCCCTTACGGACCCATGCCCGGAATGGGCTTCGTCGAGAGTATCGTCAACCAGATAGCCGATCTCGGCATGGAGAAGGGCAGGGTCGGCATCGAGAGCGGATCGAGTTCCTATCTGCCCGACGGCTACATCACGCTCGCCGAGTACGAGGAACTTCGCCATCGGCTGCCCGAGGCCGAGATAGTCAACGCGGTCGACGTGTTCGACAGGCTCACGCTCATCAAAGAGGATGAGGAAGTCAAGCTCATGCGCCAGGCTACCGCCATCTGCGACCACGCGATCGAGGTTGTGCTCAGGCAGCTCCGCGTCGGCATGACCGAGAAGCAGGTCGCCGGAATAGCCGAGAAGGCCGCGCGCGACGCCGGCAGCGAGTTCGCGTGGACGTTCACCGGCGGCATGGAGATAGCCTCGGGCTATCGCACGGCTTACGGGATGGGCGGCTGCACACCCGCCACCGACAAGATCATTCAGTGCGGCGACGCCGTCCTGCTCGACGTCCACGCCATGTACGGCCTGATGCTCGGCGACGTATCGCACAATGCAATAATCGGTGAGCCCTCGAAAGACATGCGCGAAGTGATGACCGCTTACGTAGAAACTTCCCATGCCCTCATCGAGGCGATGCAGCCCGGGATAACGCTCGGCGAGGTCGCGCAGAAAGTGACCGCATTCGTCGCTGAAAACAATTGGGAGGACATCGTGCTGCCCGGGTACGGACACGGGATCGGCCATTTCGGGCACGAGTGGTACCCCTGCGTCGTCGAATACGCGTCGGATTGCGACACCGAGCCCGAGTTCGAGCTGCAGCCGAACTATATACAGATGATCGCGCTGGTGGCGAACCGCCCCGGAGTGGCCGGCTTCAGACTCGAGAGGCCGCTGTTGATCACTCAAAACGGCAACGAACTGCTCTCCGCCATGGCCATCGAGCCGCCCGTCCTCGATGAGGACTGCGTCTGCGAGAAGCAGCGAGCCTGACTACAAATCTGAATTTCCGGATGAGATGGATTTTTGGAAGGGTGTTTGTAGGAACGACCGGGTGATCCGTCCTTTTCGTCATTCCCGCACGCCTTTCAGTCATTCCCGCACACCTTTCAGTCATTCCCGCACACCATTCAGTCATTCCCGCCTTCGCGGGAATGACAATAGAGGGAAATGACCTTAGTGTACGTGGGGTGATGAAGTTCAAATTGACAGTGCCCGCCGTTTTTGCTACGATTTTGGAGCGAGAACCGACTTTGACGAGCTTCGCCGAGACTCTTCAGCCCGCTCTCCGGGGCTTGTTTCCGGAATCGGACGACAAATTCCACCG
>CBDUSG010000284.1:0-5146 GCA_965369575.1 uncultured bacterium
TGCGTGAGCGTATCGACGAGCTCCGAGGCGCCTCGCCGTGAGTCGGGCAAGCTCCGGTCACCTGGGCGCGACGGGATTATGGCAGGCGAAGCTGTGGCCGGGCGTATGCTCCACGAGCGCCGGTGTTTTGGTGCTGCATATTTCCAGCGCGTTGAAGCAGCGCGGATGAAAGCTGCATCCGGGCGGAGGGTCGATCGGAGAGGGCACGTCGCCGGGCAGTATTATCCGCTTGCGCTTTCGCTCCGGGTCCGGAACGGGAATGGCGGACATCAACGCAACCGTATAGGGATGCCGCGGACTGCGATACAGCTCCTCGCTGGTCGCCAGTTCGACTATCTTTCCAAGATACATCACGGCGACGCGGTCGCTGATATTTTCGACCACTCGCAGATCGTGCGCGATAAACAAGTACGAAAGGCCGTATTCGCCCTGCAAATCTTTCAGCAGGTTGATTATCTGCGCCTGGATCGAGACGTCGAGCGCCGAGACAGGCTCGTCGCAGACGATGAACCGAGGCCTGAGCGCCAGAGCGCGGGCGATGCCTATCCGCTGACGCTGGCCGCCGCTGAACTCGTGTGGATAGCGCCGGAGATGATCGCGCGACAGTCCCACGCGCTCGAGCAGCTTCGCCACCTCCTCGCGCCGATCCTTTCGCTCGACGAGCTTATGGACGGTCATCGGCTCGCCGACAATGTTCTCCACGCTCATCCGAGGATTGAGCGAGCCGAACGGGTCCTGAAATATTATCTGCATCTCTTTGCGCATCACGCGCCGCTCGCTTTCCGACAACATCCCGAGCACGAGCCCGTCGAAGACAACTCTTCCGCCCGTCGGCAAAATCAGCCGAAGGAGCGCCCTGCCGAGAGTCGTCTTGCCGCAGCCGCTCTCGCCCACGAGCCCGAGCGTCTCACCCGGATTCACGAACAGGCTCACGTCGTCGACCGCCTTGACGTGGCCGCTCACCCGCGAGAAAAGGCCGCGGCGAACCGGGAAATATTTCTTGAGGCTCTCGACGCGCAGGAGCGCACCGTCGGTTGTTTCGAGCAGCGATTGTTTTTGATACCTTTCCTTTATGGTTTCCACGGTAATGGTGGCTCTGTGCACCGGACGCCGCATCTTGACATAAAATATCTGGAACAGTATCCACGGGACGAATCCCGGCAGCGCCAAGGCAAATGCCGACACGGGCCAAAGCGCCGCATTCATGCCCCTGCTCCTGCAGTCGTCGTACGTGTAGAAGGCGACGTAGCCCGGTATGCCGAACAATGCGGACAGCACAGCCCATCGGACGGCCGGGTGGGATCTCTCGATCGCCTGATGGTATGCGACGTAGCACAGCAGCCCGCCTGACGCCCCGAAGGCGGCGCCCACGAGAAATGAGCCGGCGAACCACTTGAACGCGGCGCGGTGGTTGCGCACGGCGTCGGCGTACACCCACCACGCGAGCGTCAGCGCGAGCGCGGTGTTGACGCCGATGATCCACCAAATCATTGTCGGGCTCAGAGCCATGCGCTCATACCTTCCAGCACCGGACGATGTGCCCGGGCTCGATCTCGCGAAGCTCGATGTCCGTCTGCTTGCATTTTTCTTCCATCAGATTGCATCTCGGGTGGAACCGGCAGCCAACCGGATGGTTCGCCGGGTCCGGCACGGAACCCTCGATAGCGTCGAGATACTTGCGCTTGTCGCCCAGCCTGGGGAGCGACCCGAACAGGCCGACCGTGTAGGGATGCTTCGGGTTGGCAAACAGATCGCGAGTCGTTGCGTGCTCCACTATCTGTCCGGCGTACATGACGGCGACGTCATCGCTCGTTTCAGCGACGACGCCGAGATCGTGCGTTATCAGCAGCGTCGACATTTTGAATTCATCCCGAAGCTCCATCAACAACTCGAGAATCTGGGCCTGAATCGTCACATCGAGCGCCGTCGTGGGCTCGTCCGCAATCAGCAGCTTCGGATTGCACGAGATGCCCATCGCGATCATCGCCCGCTGCTTCATCCCTCCGGACAACTGATGCGGGTATTCGCCGTACCGCTGCTCGGGCGATGGGATATTCACCTTGCGCAGCAGCTCGATCGAGATCGCTTTCGCCTCGGCGCGGGACGCCCGCCGGTGAAGCCGGATCGCCTCTGAAAGCTGGTATCCGATCGTGAACACCGGGTTGAGCGAGGTCATCGGCTCCTGGAAGATCATCGCTATGTCGTTGCCGCGGATCGCGCGCATCTCGGATTCGGAAAGCTCGAGCAGAGAGCGCTGCTCGAAGACGATCTCGCCGCCCTCGATCCTGCCCGGCGGCGAGGGAATGAGCCGCAGTATCGACAGTGCGGAGACGCTTTTTCCGCAGCCGCTCTCGCCGACCAGGCCGAGCGTCTTGCCCCGCTCAATCGAGTAGCTGACGCCGTCGACCGCCTTGACGACCTTATCGCCCATATAAAAATATGTTTTCAGGTCGCGCATTTCGAGGAGAGGACTCATTGGATCATTCCTTCCCTTCGAAGGCGCTCCGCGGGTCGAAGGCGTCCCTGAGCCCGTCGCCGAGGAAATTGAACGACATGACTGAGATGAAAATGAAGAAGCCGGGTATCAGTATCCATGGGTGGAATTTTATCTCCGCGATGCTCATCGCCTCGGCGAGCAGGTTGCCCCAGCTCGCGTATGGCTCCTGTATGCCAAGCCCTATGAGGCTGAGCGCCGACTCGCCGAGCATGTAGCCCGGAATGCTCAGGGTGACCGCGACGATGACGTATGACATCGTGTTGGGCAGAATATGACGGACGATGGTCCGAAGAGCAGTCTCGCCCGAGGCCCGCGCCGCCGTCACGAATTCCTTTTCCCTGATCGAGAGCACCATCCCGCGTATCACGCGCGCGAGGCCCGCCCATCCGATGAAACTCATGATGAGCACGATCATGAGATAGACCTGCACCGACGACAAGTCGTGCGGAAAAGCCGCCCGCAACGCCAGCATCAGGTAAAAGCCAGGGACCATCATGACCATCTCGCAGACTCGCATGAGAATGTTATCGGTCAACCCGCCGAAATAGCCGGAAATGCCGCCGACGATCATGCCGATCGAAAACGAGACGAGCACGCCGACGAAGCCGATGGACAGCGAAACGCGGCTACCGTAAAGAATGCGCGACAGCAGGTCGCGGCCGCGGTAATCCGCGCCCAGCAGGTATATCCTCGCAGGCTCATCCACGCCGAAAAGATGCCTTTCCATGGGGATAAGACCCAGCAACTTGTGCTGAGAGCCCTTCGCAAATAGCTTGATGGGATACCGTGTGGAGCGGTCCTGCACGTAAACCCTGTTGTAATACTCGTCGAATGTGTATGAATAATTGTACACGAACGGACGCAGATGGAATTTTCCCGCCTCGTCCACAAAGCGCAGCCTCATCATCGGGCAGTAGGAAAGGTCCCGTCGCTCGTCGTCCATGCTGTAAGGCGCAACGAAATCGGCGAAGATGCACATCGCATACAGAACCACGAGCACGCCGAGCGCCCACATCGCAAGCTTGTGCCGGCGAAGCCGCTCGAGCGCTATGCGAGTCTGGGTGGCGCCTGGCCGTCGTGTATTGTTCTCATCGCTCATTTGTATGACACCTGCGGATCGACGACGGCGAGCAGCACGTCGGCGACGAGATTGCCCGCGATGAGCAGCACCCCGCCGATGAGCATGCTTCCCATCACGAGGAAAATGTCCTGGCTCCGCACGGCCTCGAGCATGACCTGCCCGAGCCCGGGATAGCCGCACACTATCTCCAGCAGCGCCGCCCCGCCGAGCAGGCCGGAGAGTTCGAAGCCGAAGATCGTCACCATCGGGTTTATGGCGTTGCGCAGAGCATGCCGGTATATCACCCGATTTTCGGGCAGCCCCTTCGCGCGCGCCGTCGTGACGTACTGCATCCTGAGCACCTCGAGCATGTTGCCCCGCATCAGGCGCTGCAGGCCGGCAAGCCCGCCGATCGCAAGCACGGTCGCGGGTATGACCAGGTGCATGGCCACATCACCGATTTTGCCGAGGTAGGAAAGCTCGTCGTACTCCGGCGACTTCAGCCCGCCAATGGGCAGCACC
Organism: uncultured bacterium; assembly: GCA_965369575.1. Lineage (GTDB taxonomy): Bacteria > Abyssobacteria > SURF-5 > SURF-5 > SURF-5 > CBDUSG01. The sequence goes on from CBDUSG010000284.1 coordinate 4,080, forward strand.
CCCAGTTCCGCGCCGAGGAAATACAGCATCAACAGCGCCATGAAAAAGCTCGGGAGCGACATCCCCACGAAGGCGAGCGTCGAAAAAATCTTGTCGCCGATGGAATACTGGTGGACGGCGGAATATATTCCGATCGGGATTGCGACAAGCCACGCTATGAGGATGCTCGATATCGAAAGCATGATCGTGTTCCCCAGCCTGTCGCCGATGACCGCGAGCACCGGCTGCTTCTGCGATATCGAATAGCCCAGGTCGAGCCGCGACAGGTTCCTGAGCCAGTACGCATACTGAATCAGCGGAGGCTTGTCCATGTGGTATTGCGCCTGCAGCTTGGCCACCGTCTCATCGGATATCTGGGGGTTCATCCGGAGTACCGCAAAGTAGTCGCCGGGCGCCAGTTGGATGAACATGAACGTGATGAACGACATCACGAGCAAAAGAGGGATCAGGACAAGCAGGCGGCGTATTATGTAAGCGGTCACGGCAGGGCTCCGGACACGACACTACGTCTCACGGACGTTGCTGTTCTGCGCGCATGCTTTGCGGCTTCACTCGATTATGTATATCTCATAGATGTTGTGGAACGGCCCGCCGAAAGGGGTCGGATAAAGGTTGCCGAACTTGTCGCGGACGGCGAAGATGGATTCGGGCAGCACCGTGTAAATGAGCGGAAGCTGCTCCGATACGATCATCTGCCATTCATCGTAAAACTCTTTGCGCTTTTGCTCGTCAAGCTCCTGCACTCCCAGCTCGAATATCTCATCGATACGCGCCTCCCATTCGGTCGCGGGCGTTGCCTGGCGCGGATTCCATTCATGCAGCTGCCCGGACGAGTGCCACACGTTTTTTCCGAAATGAGGCTCGATGCCGCCGGTGAATCCCAGCAGGAGGCAGTCCCAATCATATGTGACGCCAAGCTTGTCCACGAGGTTGTTGAACTCCAGCGGCGTGAAATGAACGTGCATGCCTATCGATTCGAGGTCCTTTCGGACGATGTCGGAGAGTTTGATGCGGACGTTATTCTCGGCGTTTGTGAACAAGTTGAACTCGACCTTGGCTCCGCCCGG
>CBDUSG010000285.1:0-5141 GCA_965369575.1 uncultured bacterium
GGCGCCGATTTTGATCCTGGCGATCTACGGGTCCATCACCCCCGTCAAAGCCTCGGCGTGGAACAATCCTGAAGCTTTGGTGCGGCAATCCTTGAAATTCTATCCGAACAGCTTCAGTATGCGGAAAGATTTGGGCGTCGTGTATCATAACCAGGGTCTTTATTCCGACGCGATCAAGCAATATGGTGAAATATTGCGTGATTTTCCGGATGACGAGAGGTTGACTTTTGTGCTGTGCGAAATGGGAAATAGCCACCGGGGAAGGGGAGATTATTCTACGGCGATTGGACTATATAAGGCGGCGATACGCCTGGACCGCAACATGGTCGACGCCCACATGGAACTCGGGAAAACCTACCTTAATCAGGGCCAGGCAGAGAAAGCGATGGATAGCTTTCAGCGGGCCCTCGAGGTGGAGCCGAGATTGGAAGGAGCCGTCCGCATGTATATCTTTGAGGCTTTGGCACGCACAAAGCAGGCTGAATCACGAGAATCCGGGAGCAATCAATGATTCCAACAGGGACGCTCAGATTGCTTTTTTCTCAGGGTGTGAGGCGGCGGGCGACGTCGGCGACGCGCCTGCAAAACGTTGGAGTCGCGTGGAGGTGATTATATGAGGCTGCATTTTCCACAGTCGAAAATGATTAAGCACAAAGGCGCCGTCACACTCTGCCTTGTTCTATCTCTAACCTTCGTTTTCTGCGGATCGGATGCAAAGGATCGGGAGGAAGTCAGAACCGCCGAAAAAAAACCAGAGGTGCGTTTGCCAAATATCCTGCTCATCGTTCTCGACACGGTGAGCGCGGAAGGCGCGAGCCTCGGAAGCGGTTCGAATATGCCCAATCTGTCGGCCGCCGCCGAATCGGGATATACATTTACGAACTGTCGGTCAACGAGCGATCACACGAGACCCAGCCACATCTCGATATTCAGCGGGAGGACCATTTCAGCGGAAGGGGATGAGATCGCAGAAGAAGCGGACAATCCCGAACACTCTCTGATGAACCTCCTGTCACAGTGCGGATACCGGACCTACGGAATCGCGGCGAACGGGGTCGTTTCGCTTGTTGAATCAACGAAGGCATTCGATGTGTATAAGGACAAATGGGTCGAGACCGGCAGGAGACTCTCGAAATGGACTGACCCGTCGCTAAGAATCGATATGGAAAAAGAGTTTCTATCCGTTTTCAAGCGGTATGGACTGAATGCGGACCCGAAGGCCAATAACTTCCAATTATACAGATATCACGTGCTGATCGATGCCGAAAACATAAACGAAGAAGTCAAAGGCATGATCACCAAGCACGTCCGATTCTATCCCGAGCGCCCGTTCTTCCTTTTCGTCAACTATTTCGACCCGCATGATCCGTATCTTCCGGGCCCGGAGTTTTATGAGCTATCGGAAGTGGACAAAATTGTTTCCTCCGACCTCAGGAATAGACCGCTGCCGGAGGATTTTGAAGAGAGAATCCTGAAGGACCCTCGAATCAAGTATAAGAAGATATTGAAATGGCAGTATGCGGCCGATCTTTCCGACGAGCAACTCGCGGTCTACAGACAACGATATCTTGCGGAAATCCGCGAGCTGGACCATCACCTGGGCAGTCTGTTCGACTGGCTGAAGAGCGAGGGCCTGTACAGCGATGCAATGATCATAATCACGTCCGATCATGGTGAATCCTTCGGGGAAGAAGACACCATCACTCATTGGCTCCCGGGTATGAATCACCTGAAGTCAACGCACTCCGTGCCTCTCGTAATACTTCCCGAGCGCAAACTCGAAAACGGCGGCGTAATCGAATATCCAATCCTGATCTCGGATATCGCCCCAACCATTTACGATGTGCTTGGGATCGAACACCTGTATCCCTATGACGGCAAATCGTTGCTCGCGCATTTCTCCAGCACGAGTTTCAGGGAGTATGAGGTGCAGAATAAGCCGCAAATCCTGAGCCCGACAACCCTCAGCGCCGAACAGGACGAGGCGCGAAAACAGAAGAGAATCGAAACGCTGCGCTCATTGGGTTATTTAGAGTGAATCCGCGACCGCAGGTCACGCCGCCGGAGGGCATGGGAACGGGAAACAAGAGATGTCGGCGCATTTTCCAGCCGCCTACGTAAGCTGATTTCCTTCTCGCCCGGGCTGCGGGCCGACAGCGCCGCGCTTTCCTTTCAGCGCCGCATCGGGAGGGTGTTTCCCCTCATTCGAGGTATCCCGGCGTCCAATATACGGTTGACACGACACTAAGGAACCACTAACACGGTGACTGGCGAAAGTCAAGTCTGCGCAGAGGTCTTTTTCCGCCGATCAGCAGCGATCAGCGCCGCGATTGCGCCGACAAGAACAATCAGCGAAATCGGCAGCCCGACCGACATGGCCGCAGGTCTGAACGAGAAGCGTACAGTGTGAGCGCCTTGTGGCGCCTCTACTGCCCGCAGCAGATAATCCGCCCTGTATATCTTCGTCGGCCTGCCGTCAATTGTCGCCTTCCAGCCGGGATAATATTGTTCGCTCAGCACGCGGATGCTCGGGGCCGCCGCCTGATATGACACTTCGATCTCATTGACCGAGGTCCGTACATCGAGCACCTGAGGCTCGGAGTCCGACGGCGCGGGCCTGATGCCCGGCTCCTCTTCGAGTATCACCGTCGCGAGCGGATCGAAGCCCGCTCCCGAAACTATCGTGCGGCTCTCCTCTTCGCCGCCCGCGATCCTGTAGCTCGAGACAAGATAGGCGCGCGGGACTGGATTGGGGTTCTCGATGAATCTCGCACTCCACTGCGCGGGATCGACCGAGATTGCGAAGCGCACATTAAACAAGCGTGCCACGGCGGGCGGCAGTTCTTCGAATATCCCGAGTGTGAGATGATTCATAATCTTTACCTTCCATGCCGGCTCTATGCCGGTCACCGCCGAAAGGAAGTTCATGTATCGCTCGAGCATCAGGGGCGAATAGCCGTTCATGTTTTCGAGTCGATCGGCGATGGCTCGGTTCGAGGCGTAGGGTTCGGTTGGAAACCACACCCTGAACGGGCCTTCGGCGGCCTTTACTTTCTGCATGAACGGCTTGGGCGAGGCCAACTCTTTCACGCTGATAGTGTCCAGCTTGCCGTAGAAAGTTGTGAACAATTCCAGCCAGACGACTCCGATGATCGTCAGTTGCAGTCTCCTCGAGGCCTCGGCGCGTCCGAGCAGGAATATCGCACCCGCGGCGACAACGAGCCATACGAGCGGGAGCAGCACCGCCCCGGCCCCCCACCCGACGGCTTCCTCGACGGTCTGCAGCGAGTTCCATCCGAGAAATTTGGTATGGCTCAGGCTGTCGGGAAAGAAAATGAGCAGCCCGCATAAAACGAGAATCGCCGTCAGGAAAACGCCGGGCACCGTCGCGAACGCCTTCGGAGACTCTCGCCTCGCGCGGCCCGAGAACAGTTCCTCGGCCCCGATGGCCGCAAGAACCGAAACGCAGAATGCGAAGACGAGGACGATCCGCGGATGCATGCGGAAGAAATCCATTCCCGGCACGATATGGTAAAAGATGTAAAAGATGGGGGTACGCTCTCCGAGCATCACGAGCAGACTGAGCACGGCCGGAACGGCCAAAACCGGGACATGCCTGTTTTTCTTCCAGCAGGATAGCACGGCGAAAATTCCCGCACCCAGCGGGATGAGCCCCGCATATACGCTGCTCTCGAACTGAGGAGCATGATGGCTGATCGTCAGGTTTGGAAAGAAAAGCTGCAGCATCGAGACGGGATGCATCGAGCCGTACGCCGCAAAATCGATCGACCGCGAAGCGCGATCGCTCAGTTGTGAAAACTCGAAGGTCAGAAGCAGTTGAAACAACGAAAGACATATTCCGAGACCGACGACAAGCGATACGAAGAGAAGAGGCGCAAAAGCTTTCTTGCCGTCGCGTCTCAGGTTTGCGAAAAGCGCAATCCGAAGAACGGTGTACGCCCCCAGAAACAGGATCGCATAGAAATACATCTGCGGGTGTCCGCATAGTATCTGAAGCCCGAGCGCGAGCCCGCCGCAAACGCAGCTCCTCCAATCGCTCCGAGCCAGCCCCCGCTCGACGAAGTACATAACGACGGGAAGATAGTAAGCCGTTCGCACGATATCGACGTGCCCGAGCACGAGCTGGTTGATAAAGAAGCCGTGCAGCATAAAAGCTATTGCTCCAAGAACCGAAGCGTTCGGCCCGAGCCTTATCTCGCGACAGAAAAGATACGTGAAAATTCCGGCCATAATCTGGTGGATCACGATGCTCAGGTTCATTGCAGATCCAAGCGGCAGCAGAAGGTACAAAATGTCGGGAGGATAAAAGGCCGCCGTGTCCGGCAGCGCCGCGAACGGATGCCCGCCGAATATGTTGGGGCACCAAAGGGGCACGGCGCCGCCCAGGTAACATTGCTTCTTGAAGTAGGCCCAGAAATATTGCATGTGCCCCATGTCGAACGCGGCGAGAATCCGATCGGGTGCGGCGAAAACGAGGCGGTGGAGGAAAAGGATCGAGAGCAAAACAATCGCGGTGATGCAGAACCTGTTATGTCTGGCGGAATTATCGTTCAACGACGGTGAATTCCTCTGTCAGCGGGAAAAAGGCTGCCCGGCAAATATCGAAGATTCGTGACGGCCCGTTCGAGACCGCCGCCGATCAGGCATCAATTGCTTAATCTCTCCGAACGGTCAAATTTGCAATGCGATCTGCCGCAAAGGGTAACACAGATCAAAAAGATTATATCCCTATCTGCCTTTCACATCAACAAGATTGTCGATCCGAAGACAGGGCACATGTTTTCCGGCCCGGGCGGCCGGGGAACAACGCGAATGCATGGGCGGGCCGCCTCGCTCGCCCGAAACGGCCGAGGACAGGCCCACAGTTTTCCCTATATATATCATTTCATCAAGCCGCCTTCTCCCTTGGCGGTGCCGCGCCCTTTCTTGACTTGACAGGTCACGGATTGTGTGCTAAGCTGACTGACGCATTAGTCAGTAAGCCCGCGGCCGGACGGCGAAACCGCCATCGGTGACCCCATCGGCGGCGGCCAGTGGCCGCTGACAGCGGATACTTCGTATCCTTGCCCTGGCTATGTTTGAGTCGCATAAGACAGGTTCTCACTGAGACTGAATCAGGA
>CBDUSG010000286.1:0-5136 GCA_965369575.1 uncultured bacterium
CGAACGCGGTTCCACGCCGAAGACCTCTCTAATGGCGCTGGAGTCGGTTATGTTGTCTATCGCGAGCATCCTCAGTTGATCGGTTGTGAGCGGCGGCTTCGGGAGCAGCGCTTCGGCAAGCGCCGCCAGCGGCCTGACGCATCCCACCGGCACGTGCAGCTTCAGTCGCGGAGCCAGATCGAGCGCGTCGGCCATTTGATCGAGCATCTCGTCGAACGTCATTCGGTCCGGTCCCGCGATCTCCCAAACGTCGTTCAAGGGCTTGTCGTCCTCGACCGCCTTGAGCACGCACGAGGCGATGTCGTCGACCCATATCGGCTGATACTTCGTCTGACCGTCGCCGACGACCGGCACGACCGGCGAGTATAGCAGCGGCTTGAGCATGTTGAAGAACTTGTCTTCGGGGCCGAACACGAGCGACGGCCGCAGGATTACGTAAGGTATCCCGCTTTCCCTGATAAGCTGCTCTGCCTCCCACTTGGTCCGGAAGTACTCGCTCGCTGGCCGATCGCAAGTCCCGAGCGCGCTGATGTGGACGAATCGCTTCACGCCCGCCCTTTTCGCCTCGTCGAGCAGGTTGCGGACTCCGTCGACGTGGACTCGCTCGAACGTGGCTCCGCGAACCTCGACTATGATGCCGACAAAGTTCACGGCTATCTCGCAGCCCTCCATCTTTTCGGCCAGCGAGGCGGGGCGGGTGATGCTTCCCGAGACGCATTCCGTCGGCTGCACCGGGAAGCCCACAGGCAGGCCCTGCCCGGCATAGGTGAGAAGCCGCAGTTTGTGGCCGGAGGCCGAAAGTTTCTTTACCGAGTGGCTGCCGATAAAGCCCGTTCCGCCGGAGACGAATATCATAAAGCCTCCCTCAAGCGAATGAGGGGAAGCGCGGAAAAATTCCACGCCTCCCCCGATTCAAAGAAACCCGCGCGAATAGCCCGCGAAAAAGAGAGCCTTATCTGCCCATGAAAAGCTTCACCTCATCAAGGCGAGCCTTGTCTACGAGCTTTATCTTTCCCACCGCCTGGGCAATGTCGACGCCCATGATCTCGGTCCCGCGAAGCGATGGCATCTGGCCGAATTTCTCCTCCACGATGAGATTGACGGCCATGACGCCCAGGCGTGTGCCTGTCACCCTGTCAAACGCCGTCGGGGCCCCGCCCCTTTGCACGTGTCCGAGCACGACCGAGCGGCACTCCTGTCCCGTCTTCTCCTCGATCACCCTCGCGAGACGTTTTGCTATGCCGCCGAGCTTGACATGACCGAACTCGTCGACCTTGTCGTCCTGCGTAATGAACTCGCTCATGTCCGTCGGCGTTGCGCCCTCAGAAACGGCCATGATGGTGTAGTTGTGGCCGGCCTCTCGCCGTTTTTTCACGACTTCGCATATCTCTTTGAGATCGAATTTTTCCTCGGGCAAAAGAATGATGTGCGCTCCCCCGGCCATGCCTGAATTGAACGTGAGCCATCCCGAGTAGCGCCCCATTATCTCGACAACCATAACGCGGTCGTGCGATTTCGCGGTGGTGTGAAGCCGGTCGAGCGCCTCGGTGGCTATGTTGACCGCGGTATCGAAACCGAAAGTGTAGTCTGTGGCCGAGAGGTCGTTGTCGATGGTTTTCGGGACGCCGACGATCTTCATGCCGCCCTCGAACAGTTTTTGGGCGACGCCGAGAGTGTCGTCGCCCCCGATGGCGATGAGAGCGTCGCAGCCGAGCGCCCCCAGGTTCTTTTGTACCGTCTGCATCCCGTCGGGATGCTTCGCCGGGTTGGTTCTGGAGCTTCGCAGGATCGTGCCGCCGGTGCGGTGGATGTCGTTCACATCTTCCAACGATAGAGGCATTGTCTCGCCCCCATCCAGCAGCCCCGCCCACCCACGCACGATGCCGAGAACTTCCATCCCGTTGTTTTCGGCGGTTATCACTATGGCGCGGATCACAGCGTTGAGGCCCGGCGCGTCTCCGCCGCCCGTCAGGACACCGATTTTTTTTACGCTCATGTGCATTTCCCCTGTAAAAAGACCATGAACAATCTCGCAGCAAAGACCGATAGCAAGCGCAGGGAGATCCGAAACAACACCCTCCCTTTTGCCAATATTAGCACAGCTTCAGGGCTTTATCAAGCGCTCTCGCGAACATAAAATGCGCCCCGCAGGCCGCGCTCGAGCGTGTCGGGGTCCGGACCCTCCGGTCTTAATCGCCGAAGGCCGTGCCGACGCGGCGCGCGGCCTCGATCAGTTCCGAGTCGGTCGGCACCAGCTTCAGTTTTCCGACGGCCTCGTCTATGGAAACAGAGCCGATGGTGTTTCCATTCAGGCACACCATATCGCCAAACTTTTTGTCCTCGATCAGCTCGATAGCGCCCACGCCGTACTTGGTTGCGAGTATCCTGTCATGCGCAGTCGGCGAGCCGCCTCGCTGCACGTGCCCGAGCACGGTCACCCTGATTTCGTAGTTCGTGGCCAGCTCGAGCTGGTCGCCCACGAGCTTCGCGATGCCGCCAAGCCGTATGGGATCAGGGCTGTCGGGGACCATCTGCTGGATCACTTTTCCCCCGCCCGCGGGCATGGCGCCTTCGGCCACGACGACTATGCTGAAGAGCTTTCCCCTCTTGGCCCGGTCAAGTACGGCCTCGGATATTTTTTCGATCTCGAACGGAATCTCGGGGATCAGTATTATGTCGCCGCCGCCGGCGATCCCGGATGCGAGCGCGAGCCAGCCCGCGTAGCGTCCCATGACCTCCACCACCATTATCCTGTGATGCGATTCGGCGGTCGTGTGAAGCTTGTCGATCGCATTCGTTGCGGTGGCCACGGCCGAATCGTAGCCGAAAGTGACGTCGGTGCCCGAAAGGTCGTTGTCGATGGTCTTGGGAATACCGACGACCGGGATGCCCATCTCGAAAAGCCCCTTGGCAATGCTCAGCGTGCCGTCGCCGCCGATGCACACGAGGGCCGAGAGTCCCAATTCCTCGCAATACTCCTTTACCTCGGAAGACCTGTCGGAGAAAGTGAGTTCGCCGTCGACCCGCTGCTCTGCCCATCTGAACGGGTTAGCCTTGTTTGACGTTCCGAGTATGGTGCCTCCGACGTTCAGTATTCCTGAAGTGCTGGCGTTCGTAAGCTCGATTGATTTCCGCAGCACGAGCCCTGCGTAGCCGTCGCGAAATCCAATCACTTTCCAGCCATGATGTTTTATCGCGGCCTTGGCGACCGCGCGGATGACGGCGTTTATGCCGGGACAATCTCCGCCGCCGGTAAGGACACCGATTACCTTTTCGTCCGCCATACGAGTCTCCCTTTTCGTAGCCGATCCCAGCCGATCCCACATTTCTTTTTGCAGGATCGTTTCCTCGAAGGCCATATTATAACATTGTTGTCATCCAAATAGACAGGGATCGCTTCCGATCGCCGAAATCGGCGGCACTCCGGAAGTCCGGCCGATAAACCTGGCGATCATCGGGGCGGGCGGGGCGCGCAAGGCCGATCCGATTTGCAATTGCGCGAGGGCGGGTGCTATCATATTTTTAAGAGCAATCACGGAAGGAATCAGGGGTGTTCAACAGAAGACCGACATCGGACGTTCCGCCGTATATTCTGCGTTTCGCTGAAAACCTGCGGTCCATATTCGACAGCCTTTATGACGGCATTATCACCGTCGACACGGCCGGGAAGATACAACAGTTCAATAAGGCCGCGGAAAAAATGACCGGTGTCAAAGAGCAGGAGGCGCTCGACGGGCCATTGCACGAAACTCTTGTCTCGCGGCATCACTCGCGGCTGACCGAGATGGTGGTTTCTGCTATCGACGAGGGGCGTCGCATCGAAGACTACGAGCTCGAGATCACGACAAGGGACGGTAGCCTAAAGACTATCAACATCACAAGCACTGTCTTGTCGAGTCTTTATGAAGACGAGCCATCGGGCGCGGTCATCAGCATAGCCGACGTAACAGAGATTTACAGCCTGAAAGAAGAGTTGAAAGGCAGGTACAAGCTCGATCGCATCATCGGCAAGAATCATGAGATGCAGCAGGTCTACGATCGTATTCTTCTGACGGCGGATACCGACTCGACCGTGCTCATCCACGGCGAAAGCGGCACTGGAAAGGAACTCGTCGCGCACGCTATACACTACCACAGCCGCCGTTCGGACAACTCTTTCGTCAAGGTGGACTGCTCGGCGCTGGCCGAGACTCTTCTCGAGAGCGAGCTTTTCGGACACGTCAAAGGGGCTTTCACGGGGGCGATATACGACAAAATCGGCCGCTTCGAGGCCGCCGACGCCGGCACGATCTTCCTCGACGAGGTGGGCGACTTCAGCCCGTTCATCCAGCTTAAACTGCTCAGGGTGCTCCAGGAAAGGGAGTTCGAACGCGTCGGCGACACCGTCCCGCGCAAGGTGGACGTCCGGATAATCGCCGCCACCAGCCGCGACCTGGCGACCCTGGTGCAAAACGGCCATTTTCGGCCCGACCTTTACTATCGCCTGAGAGTGATCCCGGTTTACCTGCCGCCGCTCAGAGAGCGCAAGGACGACCTGCCGCTGCTTATCAACCATTTCATCGAGCGCCTCAACCAGAGAATGGGCAAACGCATCCGGGGCTTGAGCGAGGAAGCGCTGAGCGCCCTCCTGGACCATGATTGGCCCGGCAACATACGCGAACTCGAGCATGCCATCGAACACGCCATGGTGCTTTCGCAGTCGCAGACCATCGATCTTGTCGAGCTTCCCATCGAGATAAGACGGGTCGAGAAGTTCGATGCCGCTTCGGCGGGCAGGAACCTCTTTCGCGAGGACGCCTCTGCTATACCTAAGCTCGAGCGCTCGATGATCGAGCAGGCGCTCGCCGACGCCTCGGGTAACCGCACCCGCGCCGCCAAAATGCTCGGCATGAGCCGCACCACCCTCTGGCGCAAGATGAAGGCGCATTCGATCGATTGAGCTCTGCAAACGAGTCCGCGGCGCTCGTCTCCCGCGCGAACTCAGGCCTTCCAATATCGGCTTGCCGTCGTGAGGCTCCGCTCGCAGCATCTTTTCAGAGCGCTTTTTTCCATATGGAGGGAATTGCCCGATGAATTATCCGCAATGCGCCGGGGACTTATTGTCCGAATAGTCCCATGTGAGTGATGTATAACAGG
>CBDUSG010000287.1:0-5126 GCA_965369575.1 uncultured bacterium
GACACGGCTTTCTTTCACGAAAAGAACATCGCGTGGCATTCACTCGCGCAGATCTGGCGCACCCCGGGCGACGGCGAGGTTTGGATGGACGCGCTCACGTTCGATATCTTCCGCGAGGGCATGAGGGCCGGCGGCCCGAACATGGCGGAGGAGGCGTTCGGCGAATATTGGAAAACGCTTGCCACGCCCGAACGCCGCGAGGCCAGGCTCGCGCTGTATCGCTCTGGCGACCTCGAAATCCTTAAACAGTACGATGGCAGGCTCGCCACGCTCGAGTGTCCGTCGCTTATCCTGTGGGGCGAGGACGATCCGTTCCTGCCGGTCGCGGCGGCCCACAGGTTCGCCGAGGAAATTCCGAATTCGGAACTCAGAATTTTCACGGGAGTCGGCCATTTCCTGTGGGATGAAAAACCGGAGGAGACCGCCGGACTCGTGCGTGAATTTCTGACTGGGGACTAATCAATTCGAATGCCGCATCTCGCTCCACCGGCCTCAATTCGTCCTCCCACAAAAGAGAACCGGCCCGGAGACTTCCCGGGCCGATCCGTTGTTGACGCATGGGCCGCGTTTACGGGCGGGGGCCGCGCTTGCCGGCGCGGAACGCCCCTTGCCCGCCCTCTTATTTCTCGACGGGATGCTTGAATGTCTCCCAAGTGTCGAAGCCGCCCATGAGCAGCCGCACGTGGTAGCCTCGGTCGGCCAGCCAGCGGGCCGCATTATCGGCGAGCTGACAATACGCGTTGTAGCAGTACACTATGTTCTCCTTATACTCCGAGAACTCGGGCATGCGTGTCTCGAATTCTTCGAACGGAATCATTCTCGCGCCGGGAATGTGTCCGTTCCCGTAGGCCTCACGCGCGCGCACGTCTATCAGCGTGAAATCGGTCTCGCCCTCGTCGACCTTCCTTTTCAACTCGACCGGCCCGATCTCGTATTTGAGCTTCTGATCGAAGTGCGCGAACGCCGATTTCGGCGACATCTTTTTCAAGGTTTCGGTGAAAGTCATCGTAATCACCCCTTAACCGGGATTCTGAAAACCCTGTCTGTCCATATTCATCTTATTAAATTATGCCACCATTCCGTCAGGCGGGCAAAAACGGACGCCGCCGCTACGGCTTGAAGAAAAACCAGACGTTGGCGGGGGGCAGAGCCCCCATCCACGGATACTTCGTATCCTTGCTTCACCTATGTGGCACGCGCTTGGAAGAGGTCCTCGCTGAACCTGAATCAGTAAGGCCTGTTATGGAACGCTCTTTAAAGGTAGAGATGCGCAGCATCTCATGGAGGGGTGTGGGGGGCAACTTGCCTCCCACAGAGCGACTCGCCGCGGCTCGCTGAAACCAAAAATTTACGGTTGACACGACACTAGGGCCTGCTCAATTTCATCCCGCACGCCGTTTTCGGTTTTGCCAAAAAAACTCTCAAGGGCGCGCCTGGCTTCGGTGCCGCCGATGCGCCCGAGGGCCCACGCCGCCAGGCTCCTGACACTTTCGTCGTCGTTCTCGTTGAATGCGCCGATGAGGTCTGGAACATATTTCGGGTCGAGGCTGTTTCCCATGACGCGCGCGACGTTCATCTTCCATCTCCAGATGTCGTCCAGCGGCATGTAGAACATGTGGGGCCATATCTTCGCCTCGAAGTATCCCTTGTCCATGCCGAGCAAAGTCGGCAGCTCGAAATCGTGCGCCTTGGCCGCCACCCTTTCATTGACGGGCAGCTCGGTCGCGAGCCATGCCCGGTTGCGGGGACACACGTTCTGGCAATGGTCGCAGCCGTAAATCCACATGCCCATGGGCTCGCGGAGTTCAGGCGGCGTGGGGCCGGGCCCGTAATATGACAGGAAAGATATGCACCTGCGCGGGTCCAGCTTGCGAGGGCCTTTGATTGCGCCTGTAGGACAAGCGACAATGCAGGTGTTCTTGCACCATTTCGGGCAGCCGACCTCGCTGGTCGGCTCGTCGGGCTCGAATTCACGATTCACGACTACTGCGACGGGCACGTTCCACGAGCTTCGCCGGCCGACCCTGTTCGCATACAGGAAGTTGTTTTTGCCGAAAGTACCGACGCCCGCCCGTGCCGCAGAAGCCCGATGGGGCAGGTTGAACGGGACCTTGGAGTCGATGCCGTTGTCCGTAAGAAAGCTGCGGAAGGCCTTGATGCGCACTGCAAGCCCGTCGCGCGTCACGCGGTCGTCGTCGAGATAGCACCGGCCGAAGTGAGGCTCCAGGCTTTTGGGATAGGACTCGCGGAAATAGAACTCGAGCAAAACGATAATCGATTCAGCTTCCGGATAGACTCTTTTGGGATCGGCGCCTTCCACAAGATCCATTCCCCTTGCCATAATCCAGGCATATTCCTCCTGCCGCTCGAGCAGCACGTTCTTGTGTTCTTCGAACGGCTCGGCCGTCGTAAACCCGATATCCTCGAAACCCAGCTCGCGGGCCTTGTCGATAATCTCACTCTTTGATAACATCGCGTGGAATTCCTCCTCTGTACTAAACTAAGCGGAAGCATATTTCATGTCAGTCGGCGCGCGCGGGGGCTTGCCCTGTGGCCCGGGGCGCCTCTATCATAACGACTATTGAATTATATAACATCGACCCTCTGAACCTCAATGAGGTCTCCATTGTTTCAGTCGATTGAAAAACTCCAGAACATTAAATATACTGTTTGCGAAATGGCGACTACGCCGACGCTCATGGCTTCGGCCGGTTCGCAGGGGCGAAAAATACAGGAGAGACGGCTCATATGAAATTGCAATCCGAGTACGACGTGATAATCGTGGGCGCGGGAGTGGCCGGGCTCGCGGCGGGTACGGCCTCGGCCAGGGCGGGCGCGAGGACGCTGGTTCTCGACGCGGTCGATGAAGTGGCCCGCAAGGTCAAGGGCGAGGTCATCAGGAGCGGGAATACGATAATCGAAAAGGTGCTGGGCAAACCGCTGCCGGCTTCGCTTGTCAACGGAGTGAGCAAGCGCCGGAGGATATACAGTCCGTCGTGCAAGAAGCAGATGCTGCTCGAGGCCGGCGCCGAATCGCTGCTGATCGAGTATCGCCCTTTCCTGCACGAGATCGCAAAGGCATGCGTCGAGGCCGGCGCCGCGCTCTCGCTCAACACGCGGGCCGACAAGCTCATTCTCAACGAGCGCGAGGAGGTCTGCGGCCTCGAATGCACGGCGCCCGACGGAGAGAAAATCACTCTGGACTGCAGGGCGCTCATCGCGGCAGACGGCCACAGCTCACGGTTGCGCGGGCAGGCGAAACTCGAGAAGCCCAACATCTGCGCGACGTACAAGGTCGTCGTCGAGGGCGCGGATATTCCCGACGACGACGTCCTCGAGTTCATGCTGATCAATGACCCGGCGGGCGCGATATGGATTTTCCCGAAGGGCGGCGGCTCGGCCGAGTGCGGCATGACCATCTGGGACCCGAGCCCCGAGGCGCAGGGCGCAGACATCGCCGCCCTGTGGGACAGTTACAGGCGCGGGCATCCTGTGCTCAGCGAGCGGCTGCGCGGCGCGTCATACACACTGACGAGTGTCGACAAGCTCATCTTCGGCGGAGTCGTTGAAGATTTCGCGCGGCCCGGCCTCGTGATGGTCGGCGACGCCGCCGGCCACGTCGGCGCAAAGGGCGCATCCGGAATACTTGCGGGCCTGAGCATGGGATACGAGGCGGGCGAATTCCTGGGTGCCTACACGGTGAAGGAAGGAAAGATTCCGGATAGGGCCGCCGTCGACCGCTGTCTCGAGGCGATGAAGGGCACCGACACCTGGAGCATGCTGAAAGAGGAAGAAAAGGCCGGGGGCATGACCCGCAAGTTCCTGTTCGAGATGCTGGGGACCGACGACGAGATAGACAACGCCTGGGACGCCATCACCGAAATGGCAGAGCAATAGGATGGCCTCAGGCGGTTCCTCCCCAGCCGCAAACTCGCTTGACGGCCACATCGGCGCTGGCCATAGCCGCTTCCATGAAGCAGCCGCCGAGAATATCGCTCACGAAAGACACGCCTTTAAGGTCTTTGGCTTTTTCCTTGAAATCCAGGACGCGCCCGTACGATCCCGTGGGATAATGTCCCATGCCGGCCTTCTGATGCCAGAAAACCGTGGCTTCCTCGACCCAGCCGGAAATGCCCGGTATCATCGGTTCGAGATCCTTCAGGGCCTTTTCGATAATTTCATCGTCGGGCCGGTCGATGAGGTCCAATGTGTGCGGATAGCACGAATATGCGCTCACTACGCCCTTCCCGCTGGGAACCATCGCAGGGCATTTGACCGAGCCATCGACCGCGAAACTGAATGTCTTCTTGACCGTGGGCTCATTGAAGTACGCCCAAACGTCCTTGTTCACGGGGCGGTCAAGGAAAAAGACCGGCATCGGAAGCGGAGCCTGAACGACTGATTCGAAGAACTCCCTCTGCTCTGAGAGTTCGTCCGGCAGCATCGGCCCGATCGATGGCGCCGCCGCGGCGACTATTACATGCCCCGCCTTTTTCACCGATTCGTCCTTTTCCATCTCCACGCCGACGACGCGGCCCTTCTCCATCACCAGTCGGCGCACGGGCGAGTCGCACTTCACATCAAGCTTCTTGGCCAGCTCGTCTATGAGCGTGACATTGCCGCCGGACAGGACGGAGTATTGCGTGAACAGGTCGATGCGCAGCAATTGGATGAAATGGTACAGGCTCATCCACTCGGGCTCGCACATATTGCTTGCGAGGCTTATTGCCGAGAAAAGACCTCTCAATCTAAGGTCTGACGGATCGTTGAGCAGGTCGGACAGCGCCACGTTGTCAAGCTCGGGGCGATCCTCTTCGATACGATACATCGGCGAGCGGTGCGCGAATATGATGTGTTTGAGCGCAAACCAGTCGAGCTTCAGGTTGTTAACCAGTCCCAGCCCGCGCAGATACAGGCTCTCGGGCACGAAATCAAGCTCGGCCCCGTCTGCAAATTTGAATTTCACCTTCGCATCGATCTGGTGCAGGGTGTCTCGCAGGTTTACCTCATCCATCAGATCGAACGCATAGCGATAGTTGGAATGGAAGAACTGCGCTCCGACGTCGACCTTGTCCCCATTGTGTTCCAGGGTCGCCAGTCGACCGCCCGGCCGATCCGCGGCCTCG
>CBDUSG010000288.1:0-5118 GCA_965369575.1 uncultured bacterium
CCTTCGGATGGCCGATGGCCCCGAGGTAGATCGCCTTGAACGTCCGCAGAGCCTCGATGGCCTTGTCCGGCAGCGTTTCGCCTGTCTTCAGATATCGCTCGCCGCCGAAATCGAACGCCGTGGTCTCGTACTTGAAGCCGAACTTGCCCGCCGCCGCCTCAAGGACTTTAAGACCCTCTGCGACGACCTCCGGTCCCGTCCCGTCGCCGCCTATGACCGCTATCCTGTGCATTATTCGTCAGCCCCTTCTTGGTCCGCGCTCGCGGCCGATTTTTCGATGCGAGAGCGCGCGTAACCAATAAGCCCGCCGGCAGCGATGAGTTCCTGCATGAACGGCGGAATCGGGCTCGCGTTGAATTCGGCGCCCGTGCTCAGGTTCTTGATGGTTCCCTCGGTCAGGCTGACCTCTATCTCGTCGCCGTCGTTGATGCCGTCGACCGCCTCGGGACAATCGAGGATGGGAAGCCCCATGTTGAACGCGTTGCGGTAAAAGATGCGGGCAAAGCTTTTTGCGATGACGCAGGATATGCCCGCCGCCTTTATCGCGATTGGCGCATGCTCGCGCGACGAGCCGCAGCCGAAGTTTTTTCCTGCGACGATGAAGTCGCCCTCTCCGGCCTTTTTGACGAACTCGGTATCGATGTCCTCCATACAGTGCTGAGCCAGATGCGCCGGATCGCTCGAGGTGAGGTAGCGCGCCGGGATTATGACGTCGGTGTCGATGTTGTCGCCGTACTTCCAGGCCTTTGACCGAACCAGAACATTTGCGCTCATCTAAGATTCCCCTTCCGACGTTATGGCAAAATTGGGCCGATTATACCCGATGCCCGGTGTTTTTTCAACAAAGGGGCCGAGCCCCGCCGAGAGGCGAGTCGCCCCGACCCACGGATGCTCCGCATCCTCACCCATACTAAAGGCAATGGACTTTTGCTTCGATGCGCCAGATGAAGAAATCTATCGTCAATGTGCGCCAGGAAAGAGATGCGAGGCATCTCATGTCTCCGGCGACTCGCCGGTCACGCGCCGACCATATCGAGGAGCGGCTTGATGTACTCGCCGTAATAGACCCGAATGATAAGATAGCCCACCGCCACTCCGACCAGAATTACCACAATCGGTCCGATAAATTTCGGCAGAGACTCGAGAACCGCCAGAGACTCTTCTTCATATATGTCGGCGACCCTGTTCAAAGACTCGCCGAAGTTTCCCGTCTCTTCACCGACGGCAAGCACTTCGCGGATCATCGGTGACATGAACTTTGATTTTTGTACCGCCTCGTTAAGAGTGGACCCGTGCCTGATCGGGTCTGCGATTCGGCTCAGGCTATCGGCCACTACACCGTTTCCGGCTACCATCGCGGACCTTTCTATGGCCTCAGTCATCGGGATCGCGCTCTCGAGCTGCATCGCGAGCGTCCGTGTGAAGCGCGCCATGTTAAGCTTGATAGTCAGTGATCGGAATATCGGGAGCCAGAGAACCATGCGATACCAGAAATTTCGTCCCGCGCTTGTCTTCGAAAAAAAGAGGTACACCGCCCCGAACGCAACGACCGCGCCGGTCAGGTAAGAAACAATCGATGTGGCCATTTCAACTTTGTCCGAGCTCCACACGATCGCCAGCAGGCTGACGACCGAAATCAGAACAAACAGTTGGATTCCGGGATAGATCGAAGCCTTGATGAATGCCCATCTTATTCTGACGCGCATATCGAAATAGTCGGCCAGTCGTCCGAAGACGTCTCCGAGATGACCGGTGCGCTCTCCCGCGCCGACCATCTCGACGAAGATCGGCGGAAACCTGCCGGAGCGCCTGCGAAGCGCGGCGGCCAGCGTTTCGCCCGCGGATATGTCCGCGTTGACTTTCTGGAAAGTGCTGCGCAGGCGCGCGTCCCGGGATTCTCCGCTTATCAGCGGGATGGCCCGCGTGAGCGCCAGGCCGGCATTTAGCGATACCGCGGCTTGCTTTGAGAAGTTCGCCATCGATTTCAAACCGATTCTTCCAGCCATTGTCTACATCAACTCCCTCAACAACTCGAGAAGCGCGCGAAATTCCTCGGGCGGCGGCGATTCAAATCGGAGCGGCTCGCCGGTGGCCGGATGATCGAACCCGAGCATTTCCGCATGGAGCATGTGCCCTTTAAGGCCGTCGATTGCGTCTATCACGGGTCGTGCCATCTTATCATGAAATCGCCCGAGCCTGACGCCATAGACGGGGTCGCCGACTATCGGATGCTGAATGTAGGCGAGATGCACGCGTATCTGGTGCGTCCTGCCCGTATCGAGCCTCACGGCCAGGTGCGAGATGCCGCACAGGCTTTCCTTAACCTCGAAATGCGTTACGGCTTCACGGTTGCCGAGGCCGGCGATGGCCATTTTTTTCCTGTCCGAAGGGCTTCGCCCGATGGGAGCGTCGATAGTGCCCTCGGTCTCGGAAAAGGTATCGTATGCCAGGGCCCGGTACTGCCGTTTCACCTCTCGGCGGCTGAGGCTGTCTGTGAGCCGCCTGTGCGCCGTTTCGGTCTTGGCGACCACGAGCAGGCCCGACGTGTTCTTGTCGAGACGATGAACTATCCCCGGCCTGTCCTCTCCGCCCGAATTCGGCAGGTCGCGCGCATGACCCAACAGCGCGTTCACAAGCGTGCCCGACCGGATGCCGGCTGCGGGATGCACGACCATTCCGGCCGGCTTGTTGACTATGATTATGTGTTCATCCTCGAAAACTATATCGAGCGGGATATCCTCGGCATCGACCGCCGGCGGCGGCGGCGGCACGACAAGGACGCGGATCGATTCGCCCCGCCGCACCTTGTGGCTCGGTTTTGCGGCGCGGCCGTTCACGCTTGCGTCGCCCGAATGTATCAGCGCCTGCGCGCGTGCGCGGGACAGCTCGGATATGCCTGCGGCCAGGAACTGGTCGAGCCGGGTCCCTTCGTCGTCGGCGTCAACACTTAGTGTGAACTCCCTCGGCTCCAATTTTCTCGGCCTGTCCGCTTTTTCCCGGATTAACTTTCAAGAGTGCCGCATATGGACGCGGATATCGGGACTTCCCGGTTTTTGCCCTCTCGCAGGCGCACCCGCGACACGTCCTCACCGGCGCTCAAAATAAAAAAACAGGGCCACCCCACAAGCCGGCCCCGTGCTGCATCTCGCTATTTCAGGAGCGCCTAATCGTCAGCGACCTCCGTGAAAAGCACAAGGCGGCCGCGCTTTGTGCCGCCCGTGGTGCTCGTTTTTTCGCAGATTGACATATTCATGATCTTCACACCGTCCAGGAGGATCGAGCAAACTCCGGTGAGCCCCTGCCGTTTCCCGGCAGAACCCCGCCTTCGTCTCCCCCCCTCGCCGGAATGCGTGTGGATTAACCGACCAACGCCCTGGCGAAGAACGCGTAAGCATCGTCTTTGCCCACGTTCTTGACGCAAGCATATTCGCTGGTCAGGATGGTGAAGGCCCGCTCCAGCAGAATATTTTCGGTTGTCGAAAGGCCTTTTGCGCGGTTTTTTCGGTCCAGGTTGCGAACGACTTCGGCCACCTGGCAAAGGTCCCCGCTCTGAATCTTGCGGTTGTAGGCCCTGAACCGTCGCTGCCAGTTATCGGAGGTCTTGGTCTCCTTTTGCTTGAGCACTTTGACTACTTCCCTGAAGTGCTCGCGCTTAACCGGCTGCCTGAGCCCGGCACTGTCGGCGTTATCCTCAGGGATATACACCGTCATGTCGAGCATAATCGGTTTCAGAACGAGGAACTTCCTCCGTCGACCCGCGAACTCTTTCCTCTCGATTCCGACAACCTCAGATGCGCCATGGGCAGGATGAATGACGATGTCGCCCTTGCAGATTTGAGACCGCATCCTCATGACCCACTTCCCCACGAGCTCGTCCCGTCACGAGCAAACCAATGCTAACATAACGATGGTTGAATTGTCAAGGAGAAAATCGCGAGACTGACAGACGAAAACGCCGTGGAGCCCCACCGAGGCCTGAACGGGCGTTCTTTTGTTTCCAGATGACAAGGTTCACGCGGCTCTCGGGCCGCGACGCCGAGCAAATTCGATCTCAATGTAATTCATGTGGCAGCAAGGGCTTTACGCAGCTCCTCCGTTTCCGTAACGGGAGGCCCGCAGGTTTTTTCTTTGCAGACGTAGGCGGCGGGTGTATCGGTCACCGCGTAGTTCATCGCGTTTATCAATGCAAGGTCGCGGTCGGGGTCCAGAAGCCGGACAACTTTTGCGGGCTGGTAGATGCGGTTGGCTTCGTCGAGCAACTCGCGGCTCCGGGGATCGTCTTTCGGGCCGACTATGGCGATTTGGGTAGCCGCATCGTTGACGTACCGCGCGGACAGCGCGAAATCGGCCGCGAAATAGCCGTGGACGCCGTCAAGCATCTCCTCGACATTTCGCTCGAACACGGCCATGGCGGCCTTTGCGCGGTCGAGATATTCGGTTTTGCCCGTATGGGCGTGGAGCCGCGCCAGAGTCTCGGCGGCGACGGCGTTGTCGGGAAGCGTCCTGCGCCGAATGCGTGTGGCGGCGGGCATATTTTCGTCGGGGATCGAGTCGTAATATCCGCCGCCCTCCGCCCCGAGCCTGTTTTCGATGATATTCATCAGCTTTTCGGCGGATTCGAGGTATTTCTCCCGAAAAGTCGTCTCGTACGCGTCGAGATTGGCTCGGGCGAGCGCGACACCGTCTGCGAGCAGCCCCGGTGCGCCGACTGTGCCGTCGCGCAGGAAGTGATAGGCGCCGTGCTCTTCGCTGTGGCAGCGATCCATCAGGAGCGCAAGCGTCTCGAGCGCGACATCGCGGCAGACCTCATAGCCGAGCGCGTGATACGCATCGAGGAAGGCCGAGACCGCGAGAGCGTTCCAGTTCGTATAGATCGTCCTGTCGATAAACGGGACGCCGTGTTTTCGCCGCTCATCGAACGGGAGCTTATAGTAGCGCTCGCCGTCCATCACTATCTTCTGCCTCTCCTCGTCGAAGATGTCGGCGTCCTGACTCCCGTAAAAGCCGCCGCGCCCGCCGCCGGAGAGCACGCTCAGCATGTAGCCGATAATTCTCTCCGCCGCCTCTGCGTATTCCTCCTTGCCCGTCACGCGGTAGGCATCGAGGTAATTGCGCAGG
>CBDUSG010000289.1:0-5118 GCA_965369575.1 uncultured bacterium
GCTTCGTCTTCATCTCCGGCGACGTCATGGAAAAGAAGACAGCCGAATTCCTCAAGGAAAGCGGAAGATCGTATCTGCTGAAACCGTTTTCGCTCAATGATCTTCAGCAAGTCATCGAAAAAACCCTCCGGCAGACCCATTTGTAAAGGACAAGCGCCTTGCTCGTCCGTCTAGTTCCGTTGCCGCAGCCCTTCCTGCCAGATGTCCGTTGCGCCCGGGTTGTAACCGCCGGGAACGGCCCCGCCGGTCTCCCCCTGGTGCGGCTCTGGAAACGGCGCGCGAGCGGAAAAACTCCCCATCGGCGGCCCCCATTCTACTGATCGGCCGATGGTCTGCCAAAGATGCGCTCGGCTTGACTTATCGATATACGGCTTATATCATTCTTTCGAAAAGGCTTTTCGGTGATTACGCGCGCAGATGTGGCGGTTGGCGGTATTTATTAAGGATATGGAAGAGCGAGAAACAGATTCCGGTTCCCCGGAGGGCACGGGGAATCGATACAGTCGAATCGGCGCGCCGATGATCTTCGTGGCGTTTTACGTCGTCATCGGTCTGTTTTTCGTGAGGCCGGACATGGGCGATCCGGATTCGTATCGCGAGGCGATCTCCGCCATCCAATACATCGAGGAGGGCACATACGGCTCGTATTGGGACCATCCTCTCACAATGTACTTTTTCGTCGCCGCCACACGGTTGGCGTTCGCGTTCGGTTGGGATCAGCTGGCCGTTCTGAATGTGTTGGCGGTTCTGCTTTCGGCGAGCACCGTCTGGCCTTTATATCAGCTTATCAGCCGGCTGGCGGGGTGGCGGGCCGCAGCCTTTGCTTCGGCCGCGTACATTCTGTCGCCCGCGCTCATTCGATTTACCACTTATCTCACCCATGAGGGCGTGGGATTCGCCTTCGCTTTGTGGAGCATTTATCTGTTTGAAAGGGCGCTTAGCTCGGGGGGCCGGACGCGCGCGTTCGCATTCGGCGTATCTTTTGGGGCGACATGGGCGGCGCGGCCGAACGCCGCTGTGTTCATAGCGCTTCCGCTGTTGACGCTTCTCGTTCACGACAAAGACGCGCTGAATACCGCTGCTCTCAGAAAGCTCTTCTTGTTTGCGTTTCTCGGATTCTTCGCATGCCTGCTTCCGATATACAGGCCGGCGCTCATTTCCCGACTTGTCTCCAGGTCCGGCAGGGTCATGTCGGCCCATTATGATTTCGGGTGGTACGCAAAGAGCACGACCATGATCGCGATTGAATCGCTGACACCCGTGCTGCTTGCGCTCTCGGCGGCGGGCGCCGCGGCCCTTCTGGCGTTCCGCAAACGCCTCGTCGGCTTATTCGCGGCGATATGGGTTGTGCCGGTGTATCTGTTTTACACGGGCATTCTGTGCAGACACAGATACTTCTTGATACTGCTGCCGCCGTGCATATTGATGATTTTCGCCGGCGCCGACCGTCTCGACGAAAGGTTCAGGTTCGGGCGCGAAAAGCCGGTGCACGCCATAAAACTTGCCGCCCTTTTGCTGCTTGTTTTTGCCGGTCTTGTCCCGAGCCTTCCCGAGCTGCTTTATATACGGAAATCCAGTGACGACGCGTTGGTTGCCAAGGGAATAGGACAGGTGGCCGGCGGCGAGCTTCTCTTCACCACTTCGCTCAAGCCGATGATAAACTACTACAACCGCGGCAATCCGCCAGAAACCGTCTACCTGATAACCGAACTCAAGCCGGGCACGCTCAAGATGAACGGAGAGGCGCTCAACCGGGCGCAACTGCGGCTGCGAACGGGACGGCCGGTATATGCGACCGGGTTAATCCTCGAGCACTTCAAGCATTTGAACATCGACGTCGGCGCAGAGCCGGTATGGGAATACAAGTCGCAGCGCCTGTATCGGCTGACTCGCATTGACCTGTCGGGCGTGAGCGCGGGGCGATACTAGACACAATCGAACGCGGCTGAAACGTTGGTGGGGGCGCCGGAGACTTCCGGCGGCGCGAGCGGGCTGCGGCCATTCAATCCCAGACTATGGTCTGGATCGTTTTCTCTTTGAGGTCCCAGAAGTCGATTTTCGTAAGAACGTCGTTTATGAACTCGAGCCGGGCCGCCTGCTCTCCCGTGGAATGGTTAAACAGGCGTATCTCCACGTTTTCGACGCCCGCAAGCGACATCTTCTCTCTCTCATACCTGCATTCGAGGCTTCTCAGGAAGTTCTCCACCGTTTCCGTGCTGATTTTCATTTCGATCTCGATTCCAAGTTTAGCCCGAGGCTGAATCGATAGGCAGGGCGATGCTTACGCTTGCGCCGCCCGACGGCGAGTTATCGACCTCAATGCTTCCCCCGTGCTCTTCAACGATTGTCCTGGCGGCGGCCAGACCCAGCCCGGGGCATTTCAGATGCGCCTTCGTTGTGAAAAAAGGGACAAAGAGGTTCGCGAGCGCATCCCGGCTCAGGCCCGGGCCGTCGTCGTCGAAAGTTGCGACGACCCTTGCGTCGACCTCGCTGGTTGAAATTGTCAGCGTCGTGCCTTTGTCCGCGAGGGCCTCGTACGAGTTCTGCATGATATTCAAGAATACCTGCTCGAGCGCCGGAGTGTCAACTTCGAGTGCCCGAACTCCGTCGGAGAGGTTTTTGACGATCCTAAGCGATCCTTTCTCGAATTGGTGGCGGATGAGATCGAGGGCGGAGGCGATAATAATGTTTACGTTATTGAATTCCTTTTCGCCGTCTCCAAAGCGGCCGACCTGCCTCATCCCTTCTATCAGGTCCCGGCACAGGTTGGCCGAGGAAAGAATTTTATCCAGTTCCCTCGTGAACTCGGCCGCTCTGGCGTTGCCGAGCAGCAACTGGGCGTAACCGCTCACGCCGGTCAGGTGGTTGTTGATCTCGTGTGCAATCGACGTGGACAGGCGGCCCAACAGGGCCAGCCTCTGGCAGAGCGCCAGGCGCCTGAGATCGACGTCATTCGCGACGGACTCGGCCTCCTCCCTGTCGTTTCGTTCTTCGCGATTATCCATCAGTCGTCGCTTGTCTTGAAGTTCTCTTCATACCACAATTTCCATCTCTCCGTGTTGCTGCCGTAAGGCCGATAAGTAAGCTCTTCCAGAACGGTGATTGCGCGACCGACGACCATTTTGCTGGGGTGATCGAGCATTGCTATCAATCCGGGGACGGCATCCAGGCTGTTCATCCTGATGATCGCCTGTGAGGCGTTTCCGCCGACGGTAGGATTGGTGTCTCCCATGGCCGCGAGCAGGTTGTTCAGGATCGATTCGTCCGCGAGGTCTATCAGGGCCTGCGAGGCGGGTATGCGCACCAGCTCCGAGTGGTCTTTCAGCGCTTTGACAAGGACCGGGACAGTCGACGGCTCCTTTGCCCTGAGCAGGCCCCTTGCCGCGTTGGCCCGCACCGGAGCGTATTTGTCTGTAACGATCAGATCGGACAGGACTTCTATGGCCCGCGGCGTTCCAGTCTCCGCGAGCTTGGCCGCAATTTCGACCCTTGCCGCGTACTTTTCGTGCGGCAGAGTCGCCACCAGCGCGTCCATGGCGTAGCTGCTGCCGAGGCCGCCGAGCGCCGTCATCATGCTGCGCCTGACATCGTCGTCCGTCTCTCGTTGCAGGGCGGCGACCAGGGCTTCCTCGGCGTCTCGACCCCTTATCTTTTCAAGCGCGTTGGCCGAGTGTCTTCTGACCCCCGGTTCTTCATCGAACAACCCCATCATAAAAATTTCCTTGCTCGAGGAATGGCCCAGCTCGTAGAGCGCAATTACAGCTTCCTTCCTGACGAGGTTGTTCTCGTCGGCGGCCGCGCTCGCGAGAGCCTCGGCGACGTCATAGCCGCCCGTTTTCTGCCGGCGCTTCACGATCTGCCCGAGCACGTAAGCGGAATATTCCCGCACACGTGGTTCCGGGTCGTGAAGGTTTTCGATCAGTTGCCCGCAGATTCTTTCGTCCCCGATGGTTGCGAGGGCCTTCGCCGCCTTCTCAACGACTATCTTCTCGGGGTCCCTGAGAGCATCGAGCAGATCGGGGAGGGCCTCGACCGCCCCGCGCTCGGAGAGCAGCTCGGCGGCGTTGCTCCGCGCGTTCTTGTATTCGTCATGCTTGAGGGCGTAGATCAGGCCGGCGGTAGAGCAAAATTTTGTGACAACTTTGCAGCTGTCGTCATCCTCGTTTTGCGCCAAAAGCACGGCCGGCGGCTGCGTCCCCTCCGGAAACGACACAGCCCGGGCGGAAAAAAACGCAAAGGCAGCCGCAAAGACGAGCGCGACGGATAAATTCCGGCGGTGGCGCCTTACGGCCTGGTCGAATTTTGTCGAACGGATTCCGGACATTTGCAGTCCTCTCCTCCAGGGGGAAAAGGGGCTTCCGATATGTTCGACGCTTTTTCGCTATAGACTATTCATTCTCATTATACACCGAGAAGGGAAAAAATCCAACCCGGCGGGCCGCCGCCCCTCGATCGGCCGAATGAGGGCCGAAACCGTTTCCACGGCATCCGCCCATCCGGAAAATTTACAGCGCGAAACCCGTTTGTTCACTGGCGTCGAGCGAATCTGCGTGATTCCGCGCGATTTTTGGCGCCATAACGGGATTTCTCGAAAAATGGGGATGAATGCGTACGCTTGCCCGCCGCGGCGGGCCGCCGCCGACATGAGATGCGGCGCATCTCTATTCCTGACGGGTATTGACGGCTGAATCCATTTATGTGCGAGTGAACGCGCCTGGTTTCGCTCTGTCAAGAAAACGTTGTTTCATAACCGGTCCTACCGATTCAGTGTCAGCAACAACCCGTTCCATGCGGCCGCCACATAGCCTCCGCAAGGATACGAAGTATCCGCTGTCTCCGGCGATTCGCTGGCTGTCCCATGCGATTGCCACACATAGCCGAAGAGAGATGCGAAGCATCTCACGGAGGGGTTGTGGGGGGCGCCTCGCCCCCCACAGGGCCACTGGCCGCCGGCGAGGACTCTGAGGCCGACATTATACGCAACGATATATGGTTGACACGACACCAATGTCTTTCAGCGCACCCTGCGAATCTTGCCCGCCCGATCACAAAATGGCATCCTCATATGATGGGTAGTCCATCGAGCAGGCCCCGATGAGGAGGGAGACACAAATGGAA
>CBDUSG010000290.1:0-5105 GCA_965369575.1 uncultured bacterium
GGAGTAGATCGCTCCTCCCGTCGTGTTGGGCTCCCAGTCGGGATCGAGCTTGAACGAGCCGGCTTGGGTCCAGTTGTGAGCGCTCTGCTGGGTCCCGCCGTGGCAGTCGTCGCAGTTGAGTGTCCCGTCGCCGTTTTCGACAGCCGTGTCGCTGAGCGAGCCCATCGAGACGCCGGCCGGATGATGGTTGCCCGACCCGCCGCCGTGACACTCGGCGCATATATCCGCCTTGCGTAGAATTGGGCTGTTGTTCGAGTCCACGATCGTGGTCCGATACGGCGCGTTGCTGTTCGGATGCGGCGTGTGGCACGATTCGCAAATCGGGCCGGGATTCACGTTGGTTCCCGGCGAGCTGCCCTCGGGCCAGTTCGTGGGGAAGGCCGAGACACCGGCCGGGCCCTGCGCGCCCAGATCGTCACACGGATGCGTGAAATCCTCCGCGCCGGGATTCGGCTTTTCGGGGCCGCCATAAGCGGCGCCCGTGCTCGGGTCGACGGTCGAGGCTGTCGTATAGTGACATCCTTCACACAGCGCGTTACGCGCGTCTCCGTTGCCGTTTTGCGCGCTATAAGGGCTCCCGCCCGCCGTCGGCTGTTCTATGGTCAGCAGGTTGACCACGGCCCCCGTGCCGGCTGTTCCGTCCTGCTGATTGCCGTGTAATGCGTGACACGTCACGCAGGTCACTCCGCCGAAGCCTTCCGCCGCGCCGTCGGTCAGGTGTCCGCCAAGGTGGTGTGTGCCCGGTGTGCCATCATCATAGGCGTTGTCAAAAGCGGCCGCCATGCTGATCGGGGAATCCGCCGGTGCGTCGGAATCGCCGGTGACATCGGTGCCCACAGGATGCGAACCCGGATTGGTGGTTCCGTAGTACCCTGCGCCCCAGGTTCCCTGAGTAAAGGGCGGAGCGCCCGGAGAGGACCCGTTTATGAACATCCTGCCGGTGTGGCACCTGGCGCACAGCACGTCGATGTCGTCTCGCAGAAACGGCTTATCTGTGTCGTCGTGCACGTTGTGGCAGGTCGTACACTGAAAAACGCCGCTCTCGCTTTGAGCTATGGTATGCGGCAGAGTATCGTCCACGGCGTCACCGCTGGGAATCGAGACTTCAATTCGCCCGTGCGAAAACTCTCCCGCTCCGCCGGGCGAAACGTCGGTGACCAAGAGGTTTACGGCATCGATCAGCCCTGCGCCGCCGCCTGTGCCATGGCAATAAAAGCACAACGCGCCAACCGAGCCGAGGGCGCTCGCGCCGCTGACGAGGCTCATGTCCGCCGGCCACAGCCTCTCGCCGAGCGCGCCGTGAGGCAGATGGCACGCGGAGCAGGAGCCGCCCGAACCGATCGCGGTGGCGTGTGCGGTGCCGTCGACCGCGGAGCTTACGGGACCGGTCGACAAGAGAATCGACGCGACCGCAATCGCGGCGACGAAGGCCGCGCGTCCGCTGCGGACCGGCCCGGCACACGATCTGCTTTTGCGGTCTGACCCTTGGCGCGTCATGCCTTGCGCCTCCCTTTCCTCTCGCTCTTTCGACAGTTCAATTTCGCGCCGGCCATGAAAATGATATCAAGCGGGATCGGCCCCCGGGGTTCAGTTCATGCTGGGCGCCGACCGCTTTCGTAGTTCCGCAAAGACATCGTTGAGGGCGTCGTCGCTTACGTCTATTGCCGCCTTTTCGCGCAATTCCAAGACGTATTGCCCGAATTCATCTTCTTGCTTTTTCCGAAGAACGGCCTTTTTCACCTTTCCGCGTATCTGATCGTATTCGTACTTTTTGCCCGGGGTCTTTCGGGTTATCATGATTATGTGGTAGCCGAACTCGGTCTCGATGATGTCGCTGTAAGCTCCGGTCGAAATGGAGAACACCGTTTCGGCAAGCTCGTCGACGAAATCCCGTTTCTGGAGAGTGCCGACAAAGCCGCTGAGCCGGCTGCTTCGCTCGTCTGTAGAATAGGTATGCGCGAGTTTCTTGAAGCTCTCGCCCGCTTCAAGTTTATTGAGAATGAGTTCGGCGTCGTCGCGGGTGGCAAGCAGTATCTGCCAAAAGTCCACGCGCTCGGGAATGTTGAACTCGTCCGCATTGTCACGGAAGTATTCCCTGGTCTCATCTTCGCTTGCTGAAATGCCGGCGAAAAGCTCTTCTCCCAGCACCCGGAAAACGACCATTTCCGTGAACTTCTTCACGTGTCTCTTCTCTGCTTCGGTCTCGACTTCGACCCCGAACATCTGCGCCTCCTGAGCTAGCAGGTAGGCCGATATTCTGCTGTCGAGGTCTTGCCGATAAAGCTCGAAGAGCATGTCGACCGTGGGATCGAGGTACACCTGGTCATGGGGCCTCGCCAGCGTTCTTTGCAGATCGTTGAAAGTGAACTTCTCGTCACCCGCCACGCCGATTAGTCCGTCCTGCTTGTCGCCGTCGTGCATGGCCTTGACACAATCGTACAGGGTGTCGGGGTAAAGCTCTACGCCCGTCTTTTCCTTGATATCGTGGATGTGCCTCTGAACTTTCGCGTTGAAAAGGACGGCCCTGGGCCTTTCTGTCTGCTCCGCGATTTCGGCTTCGGTCAAGGCCTTTTTTTCTTCGATCTTGCATATCGCCGGTCCCAGCGGTGTCTGCACAACATCGCTGACAGCGCCGACGTCCAGAGTGAAAAGGTACACATCGTCGGCGGGTGAGAAGAACTCGCTGTCTGGAAAGATGAACCCGAGGTCTCCGTCTCTGCCTGCCGCCGGGCCGATAGAGTGTTCTCGGACGAGTTCTATGAAGTCGGCGCCCGATCTCGCCTTGCCCAAAACGGCTTTGGCCTCTTCCTTGTCGCGCAGGACGATCTGCCTGAACCTGATCCGGACCCATTCACGCGGAATGTACGGACGCATGTCTTCCTCATCGACGGGAATGATTTCTTCAAGCTTCGTGAGCCGGAACTTCCTGGCCAGCAGGGCGTCTTCGCCAATTTGGACGGCGCTCAGAAACTCCTCGCGTTCGAAGACGCCGCGCTCTCGCGCATCCTGCATTATCAACACTGTTTCGATATATTGGTCCAAAGACTCTTCGAGATCGCCCACATTCCTGAAAGCGGCGGCGGCATGCTTGTGGGTCAGGGACGAGCCCAGATATTCGCGGAATTCGTCCTTGGTGATGCTCTGCCTGTTCACCAGAGCGATGCCGTCACTCTTGGGGTAGATCCTGGGCGACGCCCCGGCGCGCATCAGGAACGCGGCGCCAGCGATAGCGACGGCCACCACGGCGAGAATAGCTGCCTTGCGCAGGCTCATCGGATATTTCTCCTCCTTGCGAATCGGTTGTTATCATGCCTTTTTAACATATCATACCTCAAAACGCAGCCAATCAGAGAAATAAACGGCAAAAGGCGTGCCAGACGGGGGAAAAGAATGGAATAGTCCTCTACAAGCCGAGCCAGGAACCGGGACAAAGGGCCTACGAGGGTGAAAATTCATAACGTCTTGGTATGAGGGCGGTTATGGGACGATCCGTTTTCCTCGGTCACCGGAGTGCGCGTCGATGCGCTTCGAAGCCTCCGGAATCCCCCCGATTCAATCGCAAAACCTTTACGACAACGCCGTTGCGAGAGGGGCAATTCGCCCATTTCCTGGGCGAAATGCCCCCGCGCAACAAGAACCACATACAAAGCTTTAAACAAACCTATATTCTCGAAAATTGCCGCCGCGCCTGGCAAAATCGCGCCGTCCTGCGTTGCGGAAGCACGCCTGCAACTGGTCGACTTCCGGTTCCGATGCGGCTTTCGCCACATACGCCGCAAGGACTTCCAAGCGGCGACCAGCCGTCCTCGCTCGACCGCCGAGAAAACGCCAGGGCTGTGAAGAACGCGTTCTATCGGATCCGTCTTGCCGGTCACCGGCGATTCTCTAGAGTCTGTTCTCGACCTCTTTGGTCAAGTCAGGGCCATCTTTGGGAGTGTAGCCGCCCTTCTTGTAGAGAATCTCGCCCTTCGGGCTCAGCAGCACGAGCGCCGGAGTATAGGTAAATCCGAACATGGGCGGCAGAGTGAACTCGGGATCGAGGAGATACTGCACCTTGTAATGGAAATTTGCGTCATAAGTCTTGACAAGCTTTTCGCCGCGCATGTCGACGGCGACCATGTAGACGGCCAGCTTGCCATCGTGTTTTTCGGCCAGCGAACTCATGAGGGACAACTCGGCCCTGCATGCGCTGCATGTTGTGTTCGCGAACGTCAGCGCGATGAGCTTCGCTTTCCCGCCGAGGATGTCATCGGATAGCTCAACAGTTTCCCCGTTGAGCCCGTCGGGCAGTGCGAACTCGGGCGCATCGTCGCCGACTTCGTAAATCTTGGGCTGTTCCGCCTCCTGCGCCACTGCCAGGTTGGCCGAGAAAGCCAGAGCAAGAATCAGCGCAAGCGCCGGCAGCGCTGTGATGACAAGTTTTTTCATAGATGTTTTCCTCCATCTTTGGGGTAAGGGAAGATTGATGTGAGCGGGCAGTATTATACCGCAAAATCCCGCAAAATGCAATAACGGGAGGGGAGAGGAAGGGCGGGTAGAATCCGCCCTTCCGTCTCGTTCCACCTGTTGCGTTCCTTCAAGGACAGCGGTCGAGCCGGCCGAAGCCGGCTCTCCCGCGATATCCGTTTAATCCGCTTTCCGCGGCCATTAGTTGAGATACGTATGGCACGAATCGCAGAATCCAGAGTAATCCAACCCATCAGTCGGAGCGACCCGGTAGTTAGTCGGAACCTCGCCGTCACCACTGGGCGCGGTGGTCACAGTCGCGTCGTAGCTCGAATGGGTATCGAGAATGTACGTTCCGCTGTCGGAATCCGCGTCATGCGGCTGGTGACAGCTGTCGCAGTTCACCTGATTTGCAGCCGGGAACGTGGCGTTACCCAGAATGGGAGACCGCAACCAGCTAGCCGTCGTGCTGAGCGCGACGCCGGTACGCGACACAATGTCGCCGGTCATGGGATGCGGCGTTCCTCCGCCGGGTGTTCCGCCGTGGCAGCCTTCGCAAAGCTCTGACGGATCGTTTGCTCCGGCGGCTTCGCCGTCGTTGTATTACTCGAGCAGAAGAGCCGTGCCCGCCACGTATTTGTCAGGCTCTATGTCGTGGC
>CBDUSG010000291.1:0-5104 GCA_965369575.1 uncultured bacterium
AATATTTTTCCATGAGGGAAATGTCTGTTCGGCCTTGCCGCCGTCTCTCAGGGCGAAAGTTGACCTGATAGTATCGAACCCTCCGTATGTCACGGAGGCCGAACACGCCGAACTGGACAGGGGTATCAGGAAATTCGAGCCGCCGGTCGCGCTCGTGGGCGGCGCCGACGGTCTTGATGTTTTCAGGGAGATAGCGGCCGGCGCGGCGGATTTTCTTTCGCCGACCGGGATTCTGGCCGTCGAGATCGGACGGAACCAGGGCGAAGCGGCGTGCGCAATTCTGAAGGCCGTGGGAGCTTTCGCGGAAATTGAGACAATCCGCGATCTGGCAGGTCGAACGAGGGTCGTGACGTGTCAAAAGATAAAGTGACCAAAAAAAGCAAAACCCCGATGATCCGTGAGATGCCGTCTGAAGAGCGCCCCCGCGAGAGGCTTGCCAAACTCGGCGCCTCCTCGCTGAAGACCGCCGAGCTGCTCGCGATACTATTTCGGACGGGCACGCGAAGACTGAACGCCCTCGAGCTCGCCGAGACGCTCTTGAGCAAGTTCGGCTCGCTCCGCTCGATGGCGCGGGCCGGTCTCAAGGAGCTCCAGTCGCACGAGGGGATAGGCTTTGCGAAGGCCGTGGAAATCCATGCGGCATTCGAGCTGGGCCAGCGGTTGGCGGTGGAGGGAAGCCTGGAAAATCCGGTGATAAGTTCGGCCGGAGACGTCGCGCGATTGATGGGGCCCGAGATGCAGGCTCTGGACCGAGAGCATTTCAAGATACTCTTGCTCGACACCAAGAACCACGTCGTTCAGGTTTACACTGTGTCCGTGGGCTCGCTGAACGCCAGTGTCGTCCACCCGCGCGAATGCTTCCGTCCCGCGATAGCCGCGCAGGCCGCCTCGATAATCCTCGTGCACAACCATCCCAGCGGCGACGTCGAGCCGAGCAAGGAAGATAAGAGCCTGACGCGCAGGCTCGTCGCCGCCGGCGACATAATTGGTATCAAAGTGCTCGACCATGTTATAATAGCCGGAAATAGACACCTGAGCCTCATGGAAAAAGGGGTGGTATAAAATCCGGATTCCTATCGCCAAAGAGGGTTTCAAGATAGCCGCCGTGTGCGCGGCGGTCGCCGTGGCGGGCGCGATGATTCATTCCTCGCTTTTCATCGCGGGAGCGGCCGCGACGCTGTTCACGCTCTATTTTTTCCGTGACCCCGAGCGAAAAATCTCGGCGGCGCCCGGCCAGATTATTGCCCCGGCCGACGGGAAAGTGCTCTCGATCGACGAGGTGGAGGACGACGGTTTCCCCGGGGGACGCTGCAAGAGAGTCAGCATTTTTCTCTCGGTGTTCGACGTGCACATAAACCGGTCGCCAATCGGCGGAACGGTCGAGGCGGTCCGCTACCGTCCCGGCAGGTTTGCGATTGCGAGCACGGACGACGCCTCGCGCAACAACGAAAGCAACACCATCGGAATAAGCGGGGAAGACATAAAGGTCGTGGTGAAGCAGATAGCCGGAGCGGTTGCGCGGAGGATAGTCTGCTATTGCGAGCCGGGGCAGACGCTGACCTCCGGTGACCGGATCGGGATGATAAGGTTCGGTTCGAGGACCGAGCTTTACGTTCCGCTCGATTGCGAGATATTTGTATCGGTCGGCCAAAAAGTAAAGGGAGGCGTAAGCCTCATGGGGGCCTACAATGGCGCGTTCGAGAAAAAAACGTAAATACGTAAACATACTTCCGAGCCTGCTTACGATAGGCAACATGTACTGCGGGCTGCTCTCGATTGTGTATACAATAAACGGCGACTTCAGACTCGCGGCGTGGATGATCTTGCTCGGCCTGCTCTTCGATGGAAGCGACGGCCACGTCGCCAGGCTGACGAAGAGCACGAGCAACTTCGGAAAAGAGCTGGATTCGCTGGCCGATGTCGTGAGCTTCGGGGTCGCCCCGGCCGTGCTCGTATATCGGAGCGTGCTGCACGACTTCCAGCACATCGGCATATTCATCGTTACCGTATACGCGATCACCGGCGCGCTCAGGCTTGCACGATATAACACGCAGGGCGGCGGCGGGGGACTGAAATCCTTCACGGGCCTGCCCATACCCGGAGCGGGGTGCCTCATCGCCGCGTTCGTCCTTATGAAGCTGAAGTACGCCCATCCTTACTTTTACCACTACCTCGCGCTGTTTGTCGTGATGCTGGCCTTCCTCATGGTCAGCACCATCACGTATCCTAGGCAGGCGCTCTTCCGCGTGCGACGGAACCGCGCGTTTCAGTACACTTTCATATTGATACTCCTCATAAGTGCGGTCATGCTCAAGCCGACCCTTTTCGTTTTTCTATTCTTTCTCGGATACGTCACGATCGGGCCGCTCAATTATCTGTCAAGGAGCCGCCTGTACGAGACCCCTGCCCAGGAGCACGAGGAAGCCCTTGTTTAGGGCATGAGCGCGGGGGGGCTCCCTCTCTCCGCGGCCGCGGCAGGCACATAGCCCGCCTCACAGCCCGCGCGCACACGAATAGGAGAGCGTTGGGCCTTGTCGAGGAGACGTCGAATGCGAGCATGGAATAGATTCAGCCTTTTCTCTTTCCTTCTTCCGGCCGTGATAGCATGCGGATTGGCGCTGTTCGGATGTACGTCGACGGGATGGGAATCCACCTGGGACGATATGACGGCGCTCGAAAAGCCCGTCCTGGAACCCGGGCGAGAGCCCGTGGTGCTGATCTGCCAGATCGACACCGTCATCCCCGACGAGGACATCGCCCACACCAGCTATGCGCTGGCGCCCCTTATCCGCCGAGACCTTTTCTGCGTGAAGGAACTCAGCGTGATCCCGACGTCAGACACGGATGCGCCGATGAAAGCCTATTTCCTGAACAATGGCGGCCTGAGAAAGCTGGCCCGGTCGCACGGTGCCGACATCGTTACCGTCGGCATCTTGAAGGGAGACTCTGCGACGGGCATCACCGTGGACTTTAAGGTGTTCGACGCTGCCGGCAATCGTTCTCTCTTGAAAACCAAAATCGAAGGCAAGACATCTGAATTACCCACGTTGCAGAGGCGGCTCGTGCAAGAGTTTATCCGGAGCCTGGGAATGATGTTGACCGAGGAAGAAATAGAGAGGCTCGCCGCCGGTCAGCCAAGAAAGTCGGATGCGATGATCGAATACGGCCGAGGATTGAAGGAGACCAGGCGGAACAAATATGCCGAGGCGCTTATCGCATATCGCGAGGCCGCCGACCTTGACGATTCGTTCGCGGCGCCGTATGTCGCCGAGGCGGTGGTATTCCAGAGTATGAATGCGCCGACGAGGGCCATGAGGTCGGTCGAGATGGCCCTTGCGAAGGACAAGTTTTACGCCGAGGCATGGTATCAGCTGAATATATATGCGGCCCTGTACAAAAAGAGCGACGACCTCGCGATGGTCTATTGCCGCCAGGCCCTGGAAGTAGCCCCGCGATACGGCAAAGCGCACCTGAGCCTCGGGACACGCCTGCATGCGCTGGGCGATCTGGACGGAGCCATCGGGGAGACGAAAACCGCCGCCGAGCTTCTGCTTGTCGACCCGCTGTCCAGGTACAATCTCGGCGTCTACTACAGCCAATCGGGCGATCAAGAGCAGGCGCGCCAGTGGTTCGAGCGGGCGCTCGCAATCGATCCCGGATTCGAACAGGCGCGCGTTGCACTGCTGAACATGCAAAACAAGTGAGCCTGCTTTTTCGCCCGCCGCCGGCATTCGCCGTAAGGCGACTGGAGTCCCGGAACTCTCAGGCGCGAGACCTATGCCGCGCGTTCGCGCTTACTCGATAATGCCTCCACTCTCCGCCAGCCGCCTGCCGAGTTTCAGCTTCCTGATATTCGCGACATTGCGGCCTATTCGCGAGATACCCATGTCGCGCAGCGGTCTTTCCAGCCCGCTCGCCGCGAGGTCGTTCTCGTCGGGAAAAAGCGTCTTCAATGTTTCGAGCGCCGAATCGGCGAGTTTTTGAAAGTGAAAGCAGCACGCGCCAAACTCGGCCGTCGCCATTTTGCCCTCGTCGCGAAGCCACGCGACCTTGCGGGCCGTCATGCGAGCGACTTCGCCTGTGGAGGCGAAATCCGCCAGCAGCAATAGTTCCTCATCGGACGGCTCACGCTCGCGCCGCTGAAGATAAGTCGACGCGAGTTCGAGCTGCCAGCCGAGCAGACCGACGAGCGGCGCCATGCCGAGAGCGTCCTCGTTTTCCCTTACTCCGCGCACCATCTTGTCGAAGGCGGCGTTCCTCTCCCCGAGCAGGCTCTCCTCGGGCACGCGGCAGTCTTCGAAAACGAGTTCGCAATGGGGCGACGAGCGGCAGAACGGCAGATCCATCACCTCGCCGATCGAGAATCCCGGCGTTTCCTTTTCCACGAGGAACGCGCTTATGCCGTTTCGGTCGCCGAGCTTTTCGGTGATCGCGAACACGATGACGACGTCGGCCGCCGGCCCATTGGTGATGTACATCTTGCGGCCGTTTATGACGTAGTCGGAGCCGTCGCGCTCGGCCGTCGTCTTGAGGTATCGCGGATGCGAGCCGCGCTCGCGCTCGGAGACGGCAAAGGCCGCTATCTTCTCGCCGCCTATGATCGCAGGGAGGTATTTCTTTTTCTGCGCCTCGGTTCCATACCGCAGAAACTGAAAGCGGCAGAGCAGCGTCGTGACGGTCAGCGAAATGCACAGTCCCATATCGTGCCCATGCCGCGCGAAGCTCTCGAGGGCGACCGCGGTCGTCAGGAAGCCTGCGCCCGCGCCGCCATACTCCGCCGGCGCGAGGAGTCCCAGGAGGCCTTCCTCGCCCATGCGTTTCCACAAGTCGCGCGGGAACGGCGCGCCTCTGTCGCGCTCATCCGCGCCGGGCGCGACCTCGTTCGCGGCGAATTCGGCGATCCTCGCCGCCAGCTCGATCTGCTTGGGATTCAATTCAAAATTCATGGCTGATCATCCGAGCGCACACCAAGCGCGTAGGCGGCCTGCAGTATCGTGTGTATCTGGGACGTGCCCTCAACGATCTGCAGGCCCTTGGCCTCGCGGAAATACCTTTCCACGTGGTATTCCGTAGTGAATCCGTAGGCACCGTGAATCTGGACCGC
>CBDUSG010000292.1:0-5103 GCA_965369575.1 uncultured bacterium
ATGGCTGGTCCTGCGCTCATGCGCCTTGCAGCTGACCGCTTCTCGGCTCGCTGAGACCAACCATATATGGTTGACACGACACTAATCGTTCGCCAGCGTCTCGCCGAGGACCTCTTCTACGGAGGTGAAACCGGCCAGCACCTTGGTGATACCGGTTTCCCGCATGGTTTTCATGCCCGCAGCCCTGGCGACTCTCATCAGATCACCGGTGGACGCGCGCTCTAGAATGAGGTCGCGCAGTTCTTCGCTGAGAGTCATGACTTCATAAATTGCCGTGCGACCTTTGTAACCGATATGCCCGCACTGCTTGCATCCGTTCGCTCGGTATATTTTTTTATCTTTTATCTGCTCCCGGGTTATGCCGACGGTTTTGAGCTCATCGTCGGTGAGGACATGTTCCTCGCGACAGAAAAGACAGAGCTTTCGCACGAGGCGCTGACCCACGACCGCCTCGATCGTCGATGTCAGCAGGAACGGCTCGACATCCATGTCGATGAGACGCGTGATCGTGCTGGGCGCGTCGTTGGTGTGGAGGGTGCTGAACACGAGGTGGCCGGTAAGCGACGCCTCGATCGCGATGCTTCCGGTCTCCAGGTCGCGGATCTCGCCGACCATGACTATGTCGGGGTCCTGACGGAGAATCGATCTGAGACACCTGGCAAAAGTCAATCCGACTTTATCGTTTATGTTGACCTGAACGATTCCGTTGACCTGATACTCAACGGGATCCTCCGTCGTGATTATTTTGTAGCGTGGGTCGTTACGCTCATTCAGACAGGCGTACAGCGTTGTCGTCTTCCCGGAGCCCGTCGGGCCCGTTACCAGCACGATTCCGTTGGGCTGGGCTATTATTCGCATCAATAATTCGAACTGATCTTTTTCGAGCCCGAGCTCCTCAAGCACGATCATGGTCGCGCTTCGGTCCAGAATACGAATCACGATGCTCTCGCCGAACATCGTAGGCAGGAACGAGATTCGCAGGTCGATATCCTTGCCGCCGAGCGAGAGCTGTATGCGGCCGTCCTGCGGGAGCCTTCGTTCGGCGATGTCGAGGTTCGACATAACCTTCAGGCGTGAGCTTACGGCCAGGCTCAGGTGCTTGGGGGGCTGCGAGATTGTATAGAGCACGCCGTCGACTCGCTGCCGCACCTGGTAATCTTCCTCGAAGGGCTCGAAATGAAGGTCTGAGGCCCTGCTTTGGACCGCCTGCAGTATCACCAGGTTGATCAGCTTGATAACGGGCGCCTCGTGAGCGAGCGAGATGAGGTTGTTCGCGTCGGCTATCTCCTCGCGTCCGCCCTGGACGGTAGCCCTGTCTACGACTTCCTCGACGTCGGCGAAAAGCTCGTCAATGAGCGCCGAGGCGGATTCAGTTCCCTGGTACCCGTAGTGCTTTTCGATAGCGGACGCGATTTCGCTCTGTGAGCTTACGCCGCCCTCGATCTCGCAGCCGAGTATGACCTTAAGGTCGTCGATTGTGTTTATGGCGAGCGGGTCCGCCATCGCTATGGTCAATATGTTGTCGTTTTTCCTGATTGGGATGATATTGTAGAACTGTGCTATATCCGGCGTGATGAGGTTGATCACTTCGGTGTCGATGGAGATCTGAGACAGGTTGACCTGTTCCATGCCCTGCTGGATTCCCAGGGCATTGACGATATCCTGCTCGGTGGCGTAACCAAGGCTCACGAGCGTGCGTCCGAGGAACTCGCGGGTCTGGCGCTGCTTCTCGATGCCTTCCTCGAGCTGGGCCGGCGTTATAACGCCGTTGTCAATTAGGATCTCTCCGAGGTTTCTCGTTCCGATTGCCAAAGGAAAGACTCACTCCTTTTCTTGCAGGGACACCGCGCCGCCGTTCATGTGACGCTCGTGACCAGTTTCGCTCCGGGCAGCGGTTCATCCTGCTGTGTGATCGCCACGGCCTCTTCGAGCGACGTCGCGCCGCTGAAGACCTTCAGCCATGCGTCGTCCCTGAGCGTTCTCATGCCCTGTATGCGCGCCTCCTTTTTCAGATCGACGGTGGGCGTGTGCTTGAGCACTAATTCCCGAATCTTCTGGCTCATCATGAGAAGCTCAAGTACTGTGGTTCGGCCGTGGTAGCCCGTGCGATTGCAGTTCTCGCAGCCCTCACCCTTATGGAAAGTGACGTCCTTCACGTCCTCCGGATTGAGGCCCACGACCTCGAGCTCATTGTCGGTCGGTTTTTCTTCAACCTGGCAGCTCTTGCAAATCCTGCGAACGAGCCGCTGCGCCGACACGGCCTGCACCGCCGAGGAGACGAGGAAGGGCTTGATGCCCATATCGATGAGTCGGTTCAGCGCGCCGGCGGAGTCGTTGGTGTGGAGCGTGCTGAACACCAGGTGCCCGGTGAGCGCAGCCCTGATGGCGATTTCCGCAGTCTCGCTGTCGCGGATCTCACCGACCATGACTATGTCCGGAGACTGCCTGAGTATGGACCTCAGGCCGGCGGCGAATGTAAGACCGATATCCTCCTCGATCTGAACCTGGTTTATTCCGGACAGAACGTACTCGACCGGGTTCTCGATCGTTATTATCTTGCGTTCAGGCGTGTTGATCGTGTTGAGAGAAGCGTAAAGCGTGGTCGTCTTGCCGGAGCCCGTGGGACCCGTCACGAGTATGATCCCGGTCGGTATATGGAGCAGGCTCTCCCACTTCCGGAGCGTGTCGACAGCGTAGCCGAGGTCGCGCAGGTCGAGCGCCAGGCTGCTCTTGTCGAGAATTCGGAGCACGAAGCTCTCGCCATAGATGGCGGGCAGGGCGGAGGCGCGAAGGTCTATGTCTTTGCCCATCAACTGCAATTTTATTCGGCCGTCCTGCGGGATTCTCTTCTCGGCGATGTCCATCCCGGCCATAATCTTCAGGCGCGAAAGGATCGCGTTCTGTAGGGTTTTCGGTGGCGGGTTGACCTCTTGCAGCACTCCGTCGATGCGGTAACGCACCTTCAACTCGTGCTCGAACGGCTCGATATGAATATCGCTTGCGCGATGCCTGAACGCCTCGAGAATGAGCAGGGTCACCAGCTTGATAACCGGGCCCTCTTCGCCCTCTTCGTCGTCGCTCCCGTCCATGATCGACCCGTCGAACTCGATGCTTTCCACGCTCAGGCTGCTGACGCTCAGGCTGCTGACAGTGCTCAGGCTGTCGCCGCTGACCTGGGAAAGCATCGTATCGACAGTGACCTCTTCGAGCCCGTAGTATTTGCGGATGGCCTCCTTGATGTCCTCGGGCGAAGCGATAACCGGATGTATGTCGCATTCGAGAAGAAGGCGCAGGTTGTCGACGACTCCAAGGTTGGTAGGATCGCTCATGGCGACATATAGCCGGTTACCGTCCTTGCGCACCGGAACGACCTGGTATATTTTGGCGACCGAAGTCGGAAGAAAGTCTATCAAGTCGGGCGAGACGTCGAGATTTTCCAGGTTGACGAGCGGGAGATTGAGCTGTGTGGCGAGGGCTTCTGCAAGGTGATCGGATGTGATATAGCCGAAACTAACGAGCACATCGCCCAGCCGCTTGGTGCTTGCACGCGTCTGCTGTCGTTTCAGGGCGTCTTTGAGCTGTTCCTGCGTGATGGCGCCCTGGGCCAGCAGTATTTGACCCAGCGATTTGCTGGTGTCCACGACTCCCATCAGCTTCCCCCTTTCGGCAAAAAACAGAAGATCCAACCCATTTGAAATTATACTCTACCGCCAAAACGATGTCAAGCAACCGGCGCATTTGCCCCGAAAGTCACGGATACGGGAGATCTGCTCTCAGACCACGTTGACTTTCCGTGCCCGAAAGGCTAATATATGCCTATCTTGTCGCGGCGACATCCCCCTCGGGGCGGAGGACGTAGGAATGGCCTCTTTCGAAATTTTCCAGGATCTGAAAAAATCGGAGATCAACCGCATAGTCGAATCGGGCGTCATTCGAACGGTCGAAGGCGGAAAGATGCTGTTTCGCAAGGGCGACATCGGCCACGAGATGTTCATCATATTAAAGGGCAAGGTCAATATTATCGACGAGATAGATGAAAAGAAGAAGATCCTCGCCGAACTGGGAGCGGGCGAGATCTTCGGCGAGATGGCCATGTTCGAAAAGCATGAACGCTCGGCGCATGCCATGGTCAAACAGAAATCCCAGATTCTCGTGCTGAGTGAAGACGCCCTAGTTAAGCTGCTTGAAAAGAAAATACCGAGAAAATTCCTCGCCAACGTAATAGCGGTGCTCTGCCAGCGTCTGCGGGTCACAAACAGCATGTATATGCGCGCAAAATACGGCAAAAAACATCCCGAGCAAATCAAGTGTCTCGACTAGACGTCTCACTCGTGTGTTTCCCTCGATTTATCCCCGCTTGAAAGGCCGCGTTCCGTGATGCGCGCCGTAAGCCGCCGATGCCGTTGAATTTCGCTGCATCCCGACCCGAAAACCTTCTCGATCGGTACCGCCTTTGCAATGCGGCAATATTTTTTTGCTTGACAAAATATCGCTATGGGATATATAATATTTTGCACGGTCATAGTATATGGGTTTCCATACGCGGGCATTCCCTGATCGGCAGGCCGGCCTTATCCCCGCACGGCGCCGACGCTGATCGGCATTCGGGAAAAGCAAATTTGGCGGGTCGAGTCCCTGGATATGCCCGTTAAGGACCGGAGTCTCGTAATCTCCCAGCAAGCGCCCAAATTCGACGGCATTCTTGCCGAATAGGTAGGGGGTTTGTGGAGAATATTCATGTCTGCAGGAAGGTTCGGTTCGGTCAGAACGGCATATGAAATAAGGAAGTCGGATTTTCTGCTGTGGAAAGAGCGTGCCTCACTGGCATCGAAACTCGCGATCTGCGGCGGAACGTTCCTTGCTGTTATTATGTGCGTGCTGGCCGTGTTACTGATATAAGGGTTCCCCGGGAATCTTCCAGGAAACCATTCGGACGAGATGGTCGCACCTACTATATGAGCGGAGGGGGTTGCATGCGCCGGGTCTCGATAGATTCGATCTCTGCCGCTCCGGGGGATCGTCGGTGGTTCAGGCTGTTTACGCTGATCGTCTTCGCTTTGTCAGCCCTGTTTCTTCTCGGCGATAAAGTCTCTTATGCGTCTT
>CBDUSG010000293.1:0-5101 GCA_965369575.1 uncultured bacterium
CCAGCTTCTGGGACTTCCATAATAAACCGCGCACCGACTCCAGTGGCGTATACCGAATGGGTTTGACCGGAAGCCGCTATTGAGATCGGGTGACGCGCCCCCCTCGATGCCACCCGACGAATCCATAGGGTTATCGACATTGACCGTTCCCCGAAGACTGTGCCGCTAAGGACTGGAGGGAATAGGGGGGACTATTGTATTGCGGCGCGTCCGTGAGGCAGGCAGAGATGATGCGCCGCTGACGATCGTATACAGTGACGAGATATGGTGGTTTTATAAACCATAGGCTTGAAGCCATAGGTTCGAACATTGTTCAATGCTGCAGCTTGCCTTGGACAACTTGCGGGACTCTGAGACCGACAATATGCGGTTGACACGACACTAGTCTACATAAAGCGAAGCTTCGTCCTCGGCCATCTCGATAAGCATCTGA
Organism: uncultured bacterium; assembly: GCA_965369575.1. Lineage (GTDB taxonomy): Bacteria > Abyssobacteria > SURF-5 > SURF-5 > SURF-5 > CBDUSG01. The sequence goes on from CBDUSG010000293.1 coordinate 434, forward strand.
TGCAACTCGCCGGGAGCGGTTTCCGCAAGATAGTTATAATGAAGTTTCGCGCGGACCAGATACGAGCCGGAGGGAATGTTGAGAAAGGTGAAGCTGGCCGATCTCGTCTCGCGGGGCGATATGCGGTTGTCGCTCAAGACTCTGACCGCATTCACCATGATCTGCGCGTCCGTGTCGAGAACCTGCCCGTTGGCGCCGAGCAGCGTCTTTTTGAATGTGGCCGTTTTTTTCTCTATGACCCGATTGTCGGCGACGCCGAGCACGCTGGTCTCGAGTAGAAGCTCGCGGCTCGGCGTTCCGGTCGGGATGCGATGGCCCGAACCGATGTTCGTCACGTCTACCGTTATGCGTACGCTGCCCGGAAACTTTTGTACCTTCGCGATCTTTACGCTGGCGGCGGTCTTCACCTTGTCGGCTGAGTGACCGCCCTGCAAATTGTGAAAGTTGATTCCTTCTTCGGTCTGCTTCACCGAGCGCCGGACGACGAAGCCTTCGGTCATCGGCATATGGCAGTGCTGACACTCTTTGCCTTCGGAAGCGTAAGGACCGTTCTTCCACTCGGAGTAGGTCTCGAGGAGCTTAACGCCCGCCTTGTTCGTGTACTCATGGCAGCCGGCGCAGAATTCGGATTTGGTGTGAAGCTCGGAATATGCGGTCCGGTGCAGGGGCGATTCGGCGTTCTTCAGAGGGCCCATTCTCGCGCGATCGAGGTTGAATTCATAGTGGTAGTTACCATCCTTTTGGGAGACCTTGATGACCGTGTGGCAGAAGTCGCAGGTCACGCCCTCTTTCGTCACATCATGTTCCAGGTCGAAGTCGTTGTTGAACTGAGTTATGGGAGCATGGCACCGCAAACACAATTCTTTGGATTCATCCGACAGTCGCTTCGCCTTCTCGTATGCCGTGTTGAATATCGGGTCGCTGAACGCGAGCGCGTGCATCGAATTCTTCCAGAAATTGTGGATGTCGACGTGGCACGTCTTGCAGACTTCGCTGCTGACGGCGGAAATCTCCGTATCATTTCGGGTTTGTGCCCGGACACCGTGTCCACCAAAAACGAGAGCCAGAAAAAGCAGGGTTGCGACTCTTTTCATGGACAATCCCCCCTTGCACTTTCGGTCGGGCCGCCGTCTTTACTTCTTGTATTGCTTCCCGGCATGATAACGCCCGGATCCGCGCCCATCATGGCAGGAGGAAGGAGAGCTTCCGCTTCACTCCGCCAAGCGATGCCGAGGTAAAACACTTCGCGCGCATCGGCCGGCGGTGTGATTTGCCGACAGCTTTTCTTTCGGCGGCCTCATGGCGCTGATCCCGGGAATCGGGGAAGCCGGATAAAGCTGCCCCCGAAGCACAAATCATGCTTCATCCAGGGACAACTACTTCGGATATCTTAATCCATCGGGCGGAAAAGTAGCAGCTTATGGCAAACAGAATAGCAAATGCGATCGTTACAACCGGGTGGATCCATCCAAGAGCCAAATCATGAGGGCTGAGCGATGGAACTACCATCACATATTTTTCGAGCATGAGCCCAACAATCACGCAAAGCGACGCGATTACAGGGATGAGGTTGGTCGATTTTGCTCGACGCGCCATCAGCAGCGCGAAAGGCAGCACGAATCCCAGGGCGATAACGAGCGTCGTAACAGGCTTCCAGGGCGCCTGATAAAAGCGCAGGTAAATAAATCCGGTTTCCTCGGGTATGTCGCCGTACCATATCACTATATACTGGCTCCACAGCAGCGAGATCCAGAACAGCGCCGAGCCGAACAAAAGCTGGCAGAGCTTGCGGTGATCTTTCTCGGGTACGCCTCGCACCACGCATCCCGCGAGACACAGTCCCGCCATCCCCAGGTAGAAAGAGCTGAACGCATAGTGGGCTCCCAGCAAGGTGCTGTACCAGTGTGGGTCCAGGGACATGACGAGATCGAAAGCCTGGCCGTTGCAATTCAGCATGAAGGCCATCAACAGTCCCACGGCCCATTGCGATGCCGCGGCACGGTCGGCATCGGTGACGGCATCTCTCGCCTGCGACAAAAACATCCAGCTCAGCGCGGACATGAGCGTCAATCCGATCAGACCCCGCCACGCAAGGAACGGCAAGTTCAGGTACCACTCTTTTCCGGGAACCGGCTCGGTGACCCACGGGAAGATGTGGACTCGACCAAGCAGCAGGACCGCGAACAGCACGATGCAGACAGGCAGGAAACCCGCCGCGTACGTCGCCAGCCGGGTGTAGCGTTTTCCCCAGCCGGCGTTTGTGAGGTTCAGCACCGCCGCTAACACTACACCGCCCTGCGCCAGTCCGCTCCAGAAAAGGAAGTTAATTACGTATGCCTGCCAGAAAAGATCGACAAAATTCTGCATTGCGCACCAAACTCCAGGAAAAGGCTCGTTATGTGCCGGCCTCGGCCGGTCGCACCTCACGTGCTCCGGCTTCTTTCAACAAGGTCTCTATTGACGAGTAATCGGTTTCACCGTGCCAGATCAAGAGCGCATAATCGCTCTGCGAGCAACCTTCGTGATAGCACCCTTTCGAAATTCGCGGCAGCTTCGCTGTCAGCAGCAATCCGGCCCCCGTCGCAAGCGCCCCGAAAAGGAGTGTCATCTCAAACCCGATAACGAGAAATGCCGGAATCGAAACAATGGGCTTGCCTCCGGTCATGAGCGGCCATTGCAGGGCAGTTACGATCTGAAACGCCATGCCCGCTACGGCCCCGAAAATACAACCGATCAGCGTGAATATGCGCACACGACTCGGCGGTAGCGGAAGCAGATCGTGCAGCTCCGGCAGCGGAATCGGACTGAGCACTTCCAGTTTCTCGTGACCGCTGCTCAGCATCGCCTCGATTCCCCCGGTCAGTTCCGGTACATCATCAAATAAGGCCATCAGCGGCTCACGGTTATCACGCATGGCTGACTTCTCCCGACTCTTCCCGTTTCTGCGCCTTTATTTCGCTCAGCGCCACTATCGGGAGCAACCTCGAGAAACAGGCGAACATGAAAAAGAACAGCCCGAAGGTTCCCAAGGTGACGCCCCACTCGTAAATCGTGGGAGTATATGTTCCCCATGAGTACGGATCGTAGTCGTGCGAGAGTGAGGCCACAATAATGACAAACCGTTCCAGCCACATGCCGACGAGAACACAGAGCGCGACCCCGTAGACGAAAGGAAGGCTGGAGCGCAGCCGCGAGCTCAGAAGTGTCAGCGGCAGCACCGAGTTGAATGTGAACATCACCCAGAACAGCGGGCCGTACGCCCCAAAGGCCCTGTTATAGAAGCTGTGCTGCTCAAACGTGTTTTGCGAATACCATGCTATGAAGTATTCGGTATAGTACGAATAACTGACAATCAGACTCATGAAAACAAGCATCTTGGCCAGCATGCCGAAATGCTTCTTCGTGATCAGCTCGTCGAGACCGTAGAACCTGCGCATCGGAAGCAATATCACGATAATCATCGCGCAACCGGAGAATATCGCGCCCGCTACAAAGTAAGGCGCGAAGATCGTGCTGTGCCAGCCCGGAATCTGTGAGACCGCAAAGTCCCAGCTGACAACGCTGTGCACGGATATGACCAGCGGCGTCGCCAGAGCCGCCAGAAGGAGGTATGTCATCTCATAGTTGTGCCACTGCCGGTGGCTGCCGCGCCAGCCTATCGAAAGGATGCCGAAAATTTTCTTTACAATTCCAGTCGCGCGGTCGCGAACCGTAGCCAGGTCGGGTATCATTCCGACGCAGAAGAACATTGTGCTGACCGTCATGTATGTGCTTATCGCAAAAAAGTCCCACACAAGAGGACTTCGGTAGTTGATCCACAGCTCTCTCTGGTTCGGGATGGGAATGAAGTAATAAAACACCCACACACGCCCGAGGTGTATGAGAGGAAAAAGTCCCGCAATCGAGACCGCCATTACGGTCATGGCCTCGGCTATGCGGTTGATGCTCGTGCGCCACCTGGCGTTGAACAGGAACAGGATAGCCGAAATCAGCGTGCCGGAATGCGCGATCCCGACCCAAAAAACGAAGTCGGTGATATACACTCCCCAGTTTACCGGGCTCCCGATGCCGGTCACTCCGATCGCGATTCGATACTGCTGCACGTAACATATGGCGCCGATGCCTATGCACACCAGCGTGACGGCGACAAACGCAAAGTACCCCTTGCTGGGGCGCAGCAGATTGTTCAGCACCATGTTGTCGATCCGCTTGAAATCAGCGGCTGCAGGCGTGTCCTTCATGGCAAACCTCACAAACTATCTATAGCCGTGGCGTCGGCATGGTATACACGTTTTAGATAAACTACCGAAGGCTGGGTGTTCAGGTGCGCAAAGACTCCGTAGCCTCGCGGGTCCTTGACCGATTCCGCCACACGGCTGGCGCCGTCGTTCAAATCACCGAAGCGGATCGCCCCCGTCGGGCAACTCTGTGCGCAGGCAGTCACGACTTCACCGTCCCTCAGCGGCCGATTTTCGCATTTTGCGTTTTCCTTTTGCTCGCGTATGCGCTGCACGCAGAATGTGCACTTCTCCATCATGCCTCGGCTCCTGACGTATACGTCAGGATTGTGCTGTTTCTCGAGCGGGGCTTCGGGCTTGTATGTATACCAGTTGAATCTTCGGGTCTTGTATGGGCAGTTGGTGGCGCAATATCGCGTTCCCACACATC
>CBDUSG010000294.1:0-5098 GCA_965369575.1 uncultured bacterium
CGGGAACGGACCAGACATCGAATCGTCATCTTCCGCCTCGATGCGCGTTGGAGAGTTCCTGTCGATCTTCTCGGGAACCGGAAGCTTGAAAGTCATGAACGCGCCATTCCTGTACACGGTTATCTCCATCTCGGGATCGTCTCCCGAGGGCCAGAGGTCTCTCATGTCGCCGACCTTTTTTCCGTTGCATTTGACAATAATATCCCAGGTGGCAAGAGGCGACGGGGAAGCTATCGGAGGCGGTTGAATATCTGAAGGCAAGTGCAAGGGCGTAACTAAAAGACCCTTTTCAAGAGGTATTCCGAAGGTTTTCGCGAATCCCTCATTTATGGGTGTCGTCCAAAACCCCATTTTCATAAGGTGCTGAGATACTGAAATATACTGAGACATCGCATCTTCATCCTGGGCCGATGCCCCCGGCGTCGCCAGAAGAAGAAAAACAAAACAGACGATTAAAGTTTTCCCGGTTTTCGAATTCATAAGGAAACCCCCTTCCCAAAAATGGCCCGCCACCCTCTTCATTATTATATACGTCACAGGACAAAAAATCGAGTCAAAAGTGAAAATAAGATGGTCCACGATTTCCGGAGACAGTATACTTATTTCTTCTTTTTGCGGGGGCGGAAGTTGGTCTTTGGTGATCGCCCGGAGACAGCGACTCACCCCGCGGCGCCGGCCAACCATGAACCTTTGCTGGTTATGCCCGTCGGCTCGCTATAAGAGATAATGTTGCTAATCCGAGGCGTTTTGTGTTACACTATATATATCGTGAATTTGGCGTCCACCGATAGGCGCCTGTTGTGTCGTTGTTAATTCTCCTCTTTGCAACCACACTCCCAACCAAAAATAACCTTGACGAATCGGCCTTGATCGGCTCAATGATATTGAGTAGGCGGATTGAGGAGTAGTTTTATGTCATTCGAACAACTCGGCCTGCGGGCCGAACTGCTCGGCGCCATATCGGCGCGGGGCTACACGACACCGACCCCTATACAGGCGCAGGCTATCCCTGTGATCCTGAAGGGCCGCGACGTCCTCGCGGGCGCCCAGACCGGCACCGGCAAGACCGCCGCCTTTGCGCTGCCTATGCTGCAGATGCTGAGCAATCGGGGCGGCAAATCACGCAGGCCTCGCGCCCTGGTCCTTACCCCTACGCGCGAACTGGCCGTCCAGGTAACCGAATTTCTTGAGACTTACGGCAGGAACCTGCGCCTGCGTTCCGCGGTGGTCTTCGGCGGTGTGGGTATCAACCCGCAGATCAAACAGCTCCGCCGGGGGGTGGACATCCTCGTGGCCACGCCGGGTCGCCTGCTCGACCATGCGGGGCGGGGCACCGTGGACCTCTCGCAGGTGGAGATACTGGTTCTGGACGAGGCCGACCGCATGTTGGATATGGGCTTCATTCGCGACATCCGCAGGATATTGAAGCTGCTTGCGCGAAAACGCCAGAACCTTCTTTTTTCCGCCACCTATACGGCCGCGATCAGGGACCTGTCCGACAGGCTGCTCCACTCACCGGAGTACATCGAGGTGGCGACCCGACGCAATATGGCGGCAGAGCTTGTGACCCAGGTTGTCCACCCGGTGAGGCGCACCCATAAGCGCGAACTGCTCTCCCACCTTATCAGAGAGGGCGACTGGAGTCAGGTGCTGATCTTTACGAAGACAAAACACGGGGCCAACAGGCTGGAAAAGCAGCTTAAGAGCGACGGTATCAGAACCAGGGCCATCCACGGCAACAAGAGCCAGGCCGTGCGCACCCGCGCCCTCGCCGATTTCAAGAAGGGCTCGGTAAGGGCCCTTGTCGCCACCGACGTCGCCTCCCGCGGCCTGGACATCGACCGGCTCCCCCACGTCGTCAATTACGAACTTCCCCATGTCGCAGAGGATTACGTCCACCGTATCGGCCGCACCGGCAGGGCCGGAACCCAGGGGGTTGCGCTGTCGCTTGTCTGTACCGAGGAAAGAGGGCTGCTGGCCGATATCCAACGGCTCCTCGGCCACGAGATCCCGATCGAAGAGATTTCGGGATTCAAGCATGAAATCGCCCCGACGCCGCAACACAAAGCAAGGCAGCAAGGGGATGGCCGCACTTTCCGCAGCCGTGGCCCGCGCTTGGGTATGGGTGGAGGGCGAAGGCGGTAGTTTCGCTGTGTGATGGGATGTCCCGGATATTCCAGTGGCCCGGCCCACTGAAACGAGTCCAGTCGATATGTCAATATTTTCGGATTTGACCGGATTTGTGAAAGGAGGCGGGGATGCCGACAAAGGGTTTTACGCCGGAACGAATAGGGCCGCCAAGCCTATAGAAAATGGGGTCTGTCCCTAATAAATCCTAATAAATCGTCCCTAATAAATCAATCCTAAATCCCTATCGTGCCCACCGGCCAACGGCGGCCTTGCCCCCCCCCCATGCGCTCCCCTGAGATATCTTTATCATCCTGAATCACCAATAAAATCTGCTCCGGGACGGAATCAGCCAATCCTTCCAGGTGCGGCGACCACGGCGGCCTCGGCTTGAATGCTGAGCGGCGTTGGTGTTACGATACCCCTGCTGAGGGCGTCCATCCAGGCAAGAACAGGCGGAACGCGATATATGGCTGCCGAGAAAACCGAAGCGATTGTGCTTCACACATACAACCTCACCGAGTCGAGCAAGATAGTCGTTCTGCTGACTTCGCTGAGGGGAAAGGTAAGGGCCGTTGCCAAGGGCGTCCGCCGCACGAAGAGCAAATTCGGCAGCGCGCTCGAGCCCATGACACATATCGAGGCGCAACTGCACATCAAGGAAAACCGCGACCTGCAGACGCTGTCGCAGGCGGTGACTCTCGAACCTTTCGCCCCGATTCGGGCGGACCTCACGCGGCTGGGCCTGGCATCGGTGATGTGCGAGCTGATGGAACAGTTCGTGCAGGAAAATGAGGACGCCGGCAGATCGTTCGTGCTCCTGCTTGTCTCCCTGGAAGCGCTCGCGCGCATGTCGAAAAACTACACGAGCCTGCTCATCTTCTTCTTCCTGAAAACGCTGGAAATCTCCGGCCTGCTGCCCGCATTGGACGGCTGCGCCCGCTGCGGGCGAAACCTCGAAAAGACCGCCCGGCTCGATGCCGGCTCGGGCGGCCTGCTGTGCTCGGGGTGCAGCGCAGGCCTGGGAGAGAGGATGGCGCCCGGCTCGATCAAAATCATGCGGCGATTGCTCACCACCAAGTGGGCCATGCTCGAGCGCATCCGCGTGCCTTCGTCCGCCGCCGACGAGATTCTACACGCCCTCAGCGCGTATATCGCCTATCACACCGGTCGCGAGCTGAAATCGATGCGATTCATGCGCACGGTCTCCAGTTTGAAATAACGCTGCGCGCCCAAAATTCCCCTTGCAAAATGTGCCGACAGACATTATCATATTAGGGCATCGAGAGTCTGACCGAAAGGTCTGCCCGCTCTGTGTGCGTGGCACGTCCATATTTGCGGAGGAATTCGCTTGGCTGAGATCGACAGAATTCTTGCCGAAGCCATGAAGGCGGGGGCTTCGGACATACATTTAAACTCCGGCTCCCCCCCCTTGTATCGTCTCTGGGGCGAGATAAAGCCCATGCCCAACCACGGGCAGGTCACTGCCGAGGAAAACAAGCAGCGTCTTTACGAGATGATGACCACCAAACAGAAAGACGACCTGGAGCGAAACCTCGAGATGGACATATCATACGTGGTTGAAGGCCTTGGGCGGTTCAGGGTCAACGTTCACCACGAAGACAGAGGTCTATCCGCGGCTTTCCGGGTCGTGCCGTCCAAAATCCGGACCGTTGAGGATCTGAAATTGCCGGAGGCCGCCAAAAATCTGACCAAACTCCATCAGGGGCTCGTTCTGATTACCGGTCCGTCGGGCTGCGGCAAATCGACGACGCTGGCCGCGCTCATCGACCTGATCAACCGGCAATATCGCCGGCACATAATCTGCATCGAGGACCCGGTTGAATTCGTCCACAAGAACAAGCGCTCCCACATCGACCAGCGCGAGGTCGGTGTGCACACAAGAAGTTTTTCGAGCGCTCTGCGCGCGGCCCTTCGCGAGGACCCCGACGTCATACTCGTGGGAGAGATGCGCGACCTCGAGACCATCGCCATGGCCATTACAGCCTCCGAGACCGGCCACCTCGTATTCAGCACCCTGCATACACGCAGCGCCTCCAAGACGGTCGAGCGCATCATAAACGTTTTCCCCCCCGACCAGATCGCGCAGATACGGACTATGCTTTCCGAATCCCTCGTAGGGGTCATTTCACAGCAGCTTATCCGAAGCAAAAAGGGCGGGGGCCGTGTGATGGCGCTGGAGATTCTGCTTCGCACGAACGCGCTCGCCACGCTCATACGCGACGGGAACACCTATCGCATCCCCTCGCTGATGCAGACGGGCAGGAAATTCGGGATGATGCAGATGGACGATCACATCATTGCACTTTACCAGCGCGGCCTGATCGATCCCAAGCACGCGCTTGAGAAAGTAGACAACCAGGAGGCCTTCCTGAAGATAGTTGGCGGAAAAGGCGCGCCGGTCAGGGCGTAACGGAGGAACCTGTGACAGCGAAAATCGACGAATTCCTGAAGTTCATGGTCGATCGCGATGGCTCGGACCTGATGCTCGCGTCGGGCTCGAAGCCGATGGTGCGCATACACGGCGACCTCATGGCGCTCGATTTCAATGTCGACGGATCTATCATGTCCGTGGAGCTTACGCGCAATCTCATTTATGAGTTGCTGACCGACGAAAACATTCGCAGATTCGAGCGGACGGGCGATCTGGACTTTGCCTACGAATTGCCCGAATACGCGCGCTTCAGGTGCAATGCGTACAAGCAGACAAAGGGGTTGGGGGTCGTCATGCGAACGATCCCCACGAGAATCAAGACCCTGGATGATCTCGGAATGCCGGCCGGCGTCAAACAGCTGGCGCGCTCCACACGCGGATTTATCCTCGTCACCGGCCCGACGGGAAGCGGCAAGACCACCACTCTGGCCGCAATTATCGACCTCATAAACCGCGAGCGCGCGACACATATCGTGACCATCGAGGAGCCGATCGAATACGTGCATCAAAATCGCA